>DATCXD010000681.1:0-2615 GCA_036566005.1 Micromonosporaceae bacterium
CCCCCGGGCCGGGCCGGCGCCGCCGCGCGCCGCAACTGTACGGAACTTGGCCGCGCCCGGCCCGGTTCGCTGGCCAACTCCCGTACAACTGCGCGGATGAACCTGGATGGACGCCAAGCAGCGCGATACGGAGAAGGTCAGGCGCCCAGAATTGGGGGCAGCGCCGCGACGATCGGTGCGTCGGCCGGCAGCCAGTCGATGCTGTCGAGGTCGTCAGCGGCGACCCAGCGCAGTTCGAGATGTTCGAGCCGCTGCGGTCGGTGCCCATCGACGAGCCGGGCGGCGTACACACGCAGCACCGCCCACCCATGCCCGAGCTGTACGTCCGCCCCGATGCGCGCGCCGATTTCGACCTTGACGTTCAGCTCCTCGACACACTCGCGCTGAAGCGCCTCGACCTCGGACTCGCCGATTTCGACCTTGCCGCCCGGGAACTCCCAGCGACCCGCGAACTCGGGCGGCTCGGATCGCGCGCATGCGAGAACCCGTCCGTCTTCGATGATTGCCGCGCCAACAATGATCCGGGGCGTAGGCCATTCGGTCTGCACGAGCCATCAGACTGCCAGATCTTCGCTCGATCCGGCACCCTCGGTGTCCCCATCAGTGCCGTCGCGTCGGATTTGTGGCCGTAGACAGAGCGTGTGCCGTTAGCAACACTGGGGGCACCGTTGACAACAAGCTAGCGACGACTCGGCCACAAGCCGGTAACGACGCCGGGGAGGTGTGCATGACCACACGACGGAGAACACGCGGAGAGGACTATCTGGTCGATGCGTTCGCACTACTCGACGGTTGGCACAGCAATGGCGCGGAGATATACCGTACCCTGCCAATCGACGACGCACAGCACGCAGCATTGACCGAACGCATCAAGATCTACTCCGACGCGCTGCAACTCCGACCACGCATCCGCCGCTGCGATGGCGAAACCCACATTGGGCTGGAATCTTCGGAGGGCGTGCTGTCCGCGAGCGAAGTGACGCTCGCCGCCCGCATCGAGGACGCCTACCGCACGATCGTCGGACGCTCCCTGGCGACCGATAGCTGACCAACGGACTCACCGAAGCCACCTACTCCTCCAGAAGCCGGCCGGCGTCAACCCACGGGTAGACGCCGGTCGGCGCGTCGGCCCGGCGCGGGCCGGCCGGACTACGGGGCGCGCGACGGCGGCATCACAAGTCGGCAACCTCACAGCTCATGACCCATCGGCAAGGCAGGCGTACGCGGTGGGTTGTTCGCGGGGGAACCGATATCCCGCGTACGCCCGCCTGCCGGGCCCGTTCGGGCAAGTCACGCCTGGCCGGAGGCGTGTTCGCCGGCGGAGGCGGTGCCGGCGTCTCGCGTCGAGCGGGCGGGACGGAGGCTTTACGCGCCGCACTGGCGGGGTGCGGGGCCGCCTCCGCTCGGAGGGTCAGATTGTGTGTGCACCTGGTGAGGTCAGCAAGATGGTCGACAGTATGAAAGCACGATCGACGGGAACTCGACCGGTGGTCGTGAATGGCCCATTCACCTTGTCCAGGTGACCTTCCTGGGGCCCTCACACGACTCAACGCCGGACCATTACCGTAGGCAACGGCATGGTTACACAATCGGACGGAATGTGCGATCGGTCGTCGGTCGGACGCCCGATGTGCGCGACCACGGCGGTCGCGTGGCTGGTCGAAGCCGGCTCGGGCAGCCGTTCGCACCTGGCGAAACGGTGGCGGGATCAGTCGACCCCTCGGCGACGTTTCAGCACGTATGAGTGACCCGAATGTCCCGGCAACCGATGACCCGCTGGATGCGTACAGCCAGATCGTGACCGGGGTTGCCGCCCGCCTACGCCCATCGGTCGCCGCGCTGCGGGTGCGCGGCCCCCGCGGCGAGGGCGCCGGATCGGGCGTCGTTTTCACCTCCGACGGATTCCTCCTGACCAGTGCCCACGTCGTGGCGCGAAGTGAGGAGGGTGAGGCGACGTTCGGCGACGGCTCGTCGGCCGCGTTCGACGTCGTCGGTGCCGATCCACTGGCCGATCTGGCGGTCTTGCGGGCGCGTTCGACGACCGCGCCGTCAGCCGACCTGGGCGACGCCGACACGCTGCGGATCGGGCAACTCGTGGTCGCGGTCGGGAACCCGATGGGGCTGGCCGGATCGGTCACCGCGGGCGTCGTGAGCGGGCTCGGCCGCTCCATCCCGGCGCGGGACGGTCGGTTCACGCGCTTGATCGACGACGTCATCCAGACCGATGCGGCATTGAACCCCGGCAATTCCGGCGGTGCGCTGAGCGATGCGCGCGGGCGCGTCGTCGGGATCAACACCGCGGTTGCCGGGTATGGCCTGGGCCTCGCCGTCCCGATCAACACGACGACCCGGCAGATCATCTCGGAACTCACGTCGACCGGAAAGGTCCGCCGAGCCTGGCTCGGTGTGGCCGGCGTACCCATGCCACTGCCGCCGGCGACGGCGAAGCGGCTCGGGCAGCGCAACGGACTCCGCGTCGTCGAAGTGATCCCGGGCAGCCCGGCCGGCACTGCGGGCATCTACCTCGACGACATCATCGTTTCGGCCGGCGGCCAGCCGACCGAGACCGTACAAGCGTTGCAGCGGTTGATGCTCGGCCCGGCGATCGGTCGTCG
>DATCXD010000691.1:0-5689 GCA_036566005.1 Micromonosporaceae bacterium
AGCCGATCCGACCGAGCCACCGGGCACGGTTGCCAGATCCGACCGAGCCATCCGGCGATTGCCGTTAGCGTGGCGTCATGGTCCACGGACGCCGACGGCTGATCCGTAACCTCTGGGCCAGCATCGCTGTCGCCGCCACGGTGGCCGTGATCGGCGTTGGCCTCCCCGCCGTCAACAGCCTCCTGCCGGCCGCCCGGGCGGTGTCTGCCGCCGAGTCGTACGCGATCGCCGCCGGCGTTTCGGTCCGGCCGCCCGCGGGCGCCAGCATCGACGTGACGCAGACCCAGCCCGGACCGCGGGGCGGCTCCGTCCTTTTCATGGTCGGTACGGTTCGCTACGCGGTCGTCATCACCCGGTTCACCGGGTCGCTCGCCACAGCGGCCGATCGCCTGCGGGAGAAGATCACCGAGACGCGGGGGTATCAGGTCGCCGGCGGCGAGAACGCGGTGCGGACTGCGCAGGGCGTGACCGGCCGCCAGGGCACGTACGCATCGCCGGGCCGAGTCGGTCGCTACGCCGTGTTCGTCGCGCACGGACTGTCGGTCGAAGTGACGGTCGCCGGCAGCGACACCGAACTGCCCGGCACGTTGCCCGCCATCGCGGCGAGCATCCGTACGCTCGCGTTCCGGACGGCCTCGTGACGGGCGAACCCGCGCCGGTCGCGGCTGAGGACGCCGTCCGACCGGTCGGTCGCGCGAGCGTGGGACTGGTCGGCAAGGCCACGACGGTCCCGATCGGTCACCTTCTCGGCGACTCGGTGGTGCCGACACCGGCCGGCACGAGCCGGCGGAGGTCGCTGGGGCTTCCCGCTTTCTGGTTGCTCGTCGTGTTGCTGGCGGTCGGTCTGTGGCGGATGTCGGCCCTCGTATCGCAGGCATTCATACGGTTTCCGGTGGCGACCGTGGTCGCGGCCGCGCTATTCATCCTCTACGCCGTTCCGTTCGTCATCGTGGCGCGCAGCGTCGACTTCTTCGAGCCGGAACCCGCGTTGCTCGTCGGCGCCGCCGTCGGTTGGGGCGCGGTCGTCGCGACGATGACCGCGATCTCGGGCAACACAGCGGCGCGGGCGATCGTCGCGAAGCTTGTGTCGCCAGCGTTCGCGGTCGCCTGGGGGCCGGCGATCATCGGGCCGACGCTGGAGGAGGTTCTCAAGACGCTCGGCGTGGTGGTGATTGTGCTGGTCGCGCGGCGCCAGGTGAACAGCGTCGCGGACGGCGCGGTGTACGGCGCTTTCGTCGGCCTCGGATTCCAGTGCGTCGAAAATTTCGTGTACGCGTGCAACGCCGTGGCCGTGGCCGGGCGTGGGGACAGTGTCCAACCCGTCATCGTCACGTTCTTACTGCGCGGCTTCCTCGCCGGTTTGTGGAGCCACACGCTGTTCTCCGCATTGGCCGGCGCCGGCGTCGCATACTTCGTCATCCACCGGCGGAACAAGTCATTCTCGCGACGCCTCGGCGTCGCGATCGCCGGTGTGGCCGGCGCCTGGCTGTTCCACTTCGTGTGGAACTCGCCGTGGTTCGCCGATGGTTTCGGCTACGGCGGCCCGGGCGTGCTGGCCGGCCTCATCGTCAAGGGGGCGCCGGCCCTCCTCCTGATCGCGCTGCTCGTCCGGTCGGCGAGTGGCCGCGAGGCGGACTTCTACCTCGGCACGTTGCTGACCCTCGGAGATCCGCGGATCATCACCACCCGGGAAGTGGCAGCCCTGCGTACGGGCCGACGACGGGTTGCCGCGCGCCGGTACGCCTACGCGCGATGTGGGCGGGTCGGCAAGCGTGCCGTACGCGATCTGCAGCGGGCACAGGCCGGGCTGGCCCTTGACCTGTCCCGTGGCGGGCGCCGGGCCTATCCGCTACGCCTTCGCGTGCTCGTGGCCCGGCGCCGGCTGGGCGCCATGGGCCATCCCGAGGCCATCGTCCCGATGGGTCGGCGCCGCGATTGGGGCGGCCTCGTTGTCACGATCGCCCTGGTCCTATTGATGGCGCTCGTCCTCACCGTCGTCATCCAGCTCCTCGGCGCCAGCTAAGCGCGACCACGCCAGCGCAAGCACGCCCAGAGTGGGCACCCTGCCGCACTAATGAGCTCTCACACCGCAGGAGCGTGCCCGCCATCCCCGTCGACGACGGTCTCCGGCGTGCCGTCCTCGTCAATGTCCACCATGGTGACATCGACCTTGCCATCGCCGTCCGTGTCGAACTGGAACAGGTCGGCCTTGCCGTCGCCATCGGTGTCGGAGGCCCACAGGTCGGGCTTTCCGTCGTTGTTGGTGTCGGCGACGATCAGGTCCACGCGGTCATCGCCGCGCGTTTCCACCGGTTCGTTCTCGCCCATCTGCGGGCTCCTTCCGTCTCGCAAGGGGTGGTCGCGCTGGGTATTCCCCATCCGGGCTCCGGCCAACCGCTACACGGTAGGCCCACCGCGACGTTGCGGCGACTCGGCAGGGACAATCACTGCATGACACAACGTTGTGCGGTGATCGGCGGCGGCACGATGGGCGCCGGCATCGCGTACGTGGCCGCCACCGCCGGACTCGACGTCGATCTCGTTGAAGTCGACGCGGTGCGCTGCGCCGGGGCGGTGGAGATGCTCCGTGCGCGGTGGGACGAGGCGGTGCGGCGTGGCAAGCTCGATGCCGCGGCCGCGGCCGATGCCCGTACCCGGGTCAACGCCGTGACCTCGCTGGACGCGATCAGCGACGGGCCCGACGTGCTGGTAGAGGCGGTGCCCGAAGTCCTGGCGCTCAAGCGCGACGTGCTCACGGCGGCCGAGGCGAAGTGGCCCGGGCTGCTCGCGTCGAACACGTCGAGCATTCCGATCGGCGAGCTCGCGGTCGGGCTCAGAGCGCCGGAACGCTTCATCGGCCTGCACTTCTTCAATCCGGTGTGGGCGATGGCGCTGCTGGAGATCGTGGTCGGCCCGGCCACGGCGGCCCCCACCACCGCCGCGGCCGTCGCGCTGGCGGAGCGGTTGGGCAAAGAGCCCATCGTGGTACGGGATTCGCCCGGCTTCGCCACCTCCCGCCTCGGAGTCACGCTGGGGCTGGAGGCGATCCGGATGCTCGAGGAAAACGTAGCCAGCGCGGCCGATATCGATAAGGGAATGGTGCTGGGTTACCGGCATCCGATGGGGCCGCTGGAGTTGACCGACCATGTCGGCCTCGACGTCCGGCTCGGCGTCGCGCGCACGCTGCAGGGCGCGTTCGGCGACCGCTTCGCGCCGCCGCCGCTGCTCGAGCGTCTCGTCGCCGAAGGCAAGCTCGGGCGGAAGTCCGGTCAGGGCTTCTACACCTGGGTCGATGGGAAGCGAGCGGCGGGAAACGCCCATGACTGAGGCCTACGAGCTGGCGTTGCTGGTCGAGGAGCGCGCCGACCGGGTCATCGTGACCCTGAACCGGCCGAACCGGCGCAACGCGATCGACACGCAGTTCGTCGAGGAGCTGCACGAAGTGTGCGGCCGGCTCGAACGCGATCCGCGGCTGCTGCTCGTCACCGGCGGCAGCGACGGCGTATTCGCCGGCGGCGCGGACATCGCACAGCTGCGGGACCGGGGACGGATCGAGGCACTCGCCGCGATCAACGTTGGCGTCTTCGAGCGCCTGCGAAGGCTGCCGATGCCCACCGTCGCGGCGATCGATGGCGCGGCCCTGGGCGGGGGCGCCGAGCTGGCGTACGCCTGTGACCTGCGCGTGTGCACGTCGCGTACGTTCTTCGGCCAACCCGAGGTGCGCCTCGGGATCATCGCCGGCGGCGGTGCCTGTTTCCGGCTGCCGGCCCTGGTCGGCGAGACGATGGCCAAGGAGATTCTGCTGACGGGACGGCGGGTGCCGGCCGACGAGGCGTTGGCCATCCGGCTGGTGAACCGGGTCGTCGATGATCCGGCCGAACTGCTGCCGACGGCGCACGCGATGCTGGACGACATCGCGAAGGGCTCGGCGCTCGCGGTGCGGCTTACGAAGGCGACCGTCGATGCGCCTCCGGCGGCGCATCCGCAGCTGGATATCGCGAACCAGGCGGTCCTCTTCGAGGACCAGGACAAGCGCGATCGAATGACCGCCTTTCTGGAGCGCAAGCGGGGCTGAGTTTCTGGAGCGCAAGCGGGGCTGAATGTCTCGAGCGCCGGCGTGACTGACGGGCTGTGACGGCGGTCGCGGCAGATCCCGCCACCGGAGGCGTACGGTGCCCACCATGAACGCTGCGGAGCCGTCCCTCGCGCTGTCCGAGCTCGCTGCCACCATCACGGCGACCGGCACGCTTCCCGAGCGGATGGGCATCGAGATCGTCGAGGCGACGCCGGAGCGGGTCGTCGGCGTGATGCCGGTCGCCGGCAATGCGCAGCCGTACGGTCTGCTGCACGGCGGCGCATCCTGCGTACTGGCCGAGACCTTGGGCTCGATCGGGGCAGCTCTGCACGCCATGCGGCTACACGGCGGCATCACCGTTGGCGTGGACATCAACGCGACGCACCACAAGGGCGTCCGGTCCGGCAATGTGACCGGCATCGCGACCCCGCTGAAACTCGGCGGCAGCGTCGCGAGCTACGAGGTCGTGATCACCGATGAGGGCGGGGACCGCGTCTGTACGGCCCGGTTGACCTGCCTCTTGCGCAGGCCGTCAACTAGTGGTGACCCGTCGTGACCGTGATCTCGTGCCAGACGCCGGCTTGACCAGTGGTCCTACGGTGGCGGCATGACCAGCGCCGATCGTGATGCGTACGACGATGCCCAGATGATCCTGGGTGTCGCTCTCGCCGGCGATCATGGTGCGGTGTCGAAGGGTTTGGACGATGTGGTGAGTCGCGCCGGGATCGCCGGCGCCTACCATGTGGCTGTCTGTCTCGCCGCGACGATGGTCGGCGACGACTTTCTCGGTGGCGCCTTCCCCGGCGGCGCCGCTCTCGAATATCCCGGCATCGACGAGGCGAGCTACGACGCCCGGTGGGTGGCCCGATTCGTCAGTGCGTACGTCAACGCCGACCGGCCGACGGGCGAGGCGCTGTTCGGCGCGGCGGTGGCCGACGGGCAGGTCGCCGCCTGCATGGCGACTCTGGCCGGTTCGACGCTGGAGACGCTTCGCCGCCGGATCGACTAGCGCGACTAGCCCCAAGGCCGTTCGGCTATTGCTACTCCATTGTCCGTGGCCAGCAGGCCGATTCGGTGGGCGTGCGCGGCCGCCTCGGTGCGGGTGGAGACGTTGAGCTTGGCCAGGATGTTCGACACGTGCACGCTTGCGGTCTTTGGGCTGATGTAGAGCGCGGCCGCGATCTGGCCGTTCGTGTGACCCTCGGCGACCAGGCCGAGGACCTCAAGCTCGCGATCGGTGAGCCGGATCCTGAGGTTCGGTTGCGAGGTGGCGGCGCTGGGGGTGGGGGGTGCTATCCGCAGGCGGGCGCGTCGAGCCAGAGTCCGGATGTCGTCAGCGGTCGAGGCGGCCAGCCGTTCCGCCAGCATCAGGCACTCCGACGCGGTGGCGGTCGTTTCGTCGGTGCTGGTCATCATGTCCGCCGCCTGCGCCTCGGCGAGCCGAAAGAGGCTGTAGCACAGCGGGTATGCCTCATCGGCAGCGCGGGTCGCCTCGACGGCTCGGTGCCACACAGCGATCTCATCGCGGTGGTCCAGGCGCGCCGCCTCGGCGTCGACAAGCGCTCGATACGCCAGGGCGGACGGAGTGGCCACGGTGCTGGTTCGCACGAGCGC
>DATCXD010000703.1:0-3626 GCA_036566005.1 Micromonosporaceae bacterium
TGGGCATGTTGCACCGGAGGGCCGGCGGATGCTGCGCATCGAGGCGCGTAACGCCGAGACACCCATCGAGCGCAAGCCGTCCTGGATCAAGGTCAAGGCGAAGATGGGCCCGGAGTTCACCGCGATGCGTGGGCTCGTCGAGCGCGAGGGCTTGCACACGGTGTGCCAGGAAGCCGGCTGCCCCAACATCTACGAGTGCTGGGAAGACCGCGAGGCGACGTTCCTCATCGGCGGCGACCAGTGCACGCGACGCTGTGACTTCTGCCAGATCGACACGGGCAAACCGGCCGACTTCGACGCCGACGAACCACGCCGGGTGGCCGAGAGTGTCGCGACGATGGGCCTACGCTACGCGACCATCACCGGAGTCGCCCGTGATGACCTGCCCGACGGTGGCGCCTGGCTCTACGCCGAGACGGTCCGCCAGATTCACGGCCTGGTCGACGGTTGCGGCGTCGAGCTGCTGATCCCCGACTTCAACGCCGTTCCGGAGCAGTTGGCCGAGGTTTTCGGCACCCGACCCGAGGTGCTCGCCCACAATCTCGAGACGGTCCCGCGCATCTTCAAGCGGATCCGCCCGGGATTCCGCTACGACCGCTCGCTCGACGTCATCTCCCAGGCGCGCGCCGACGGCCTGGTGACGAAGTCGAACCTGATCCTCGGGATGGGCGAGGAGCGCGCCGAGATCTCCGAGGCGCTGCGCGCCTTGCACGCCGCGGGCTGCGAGCTCATCACGATCACGCAGTATCTGCGCCCGACCCCCCGCCACCACCCAGTCACGCGGTGGGTCAAGCCGGAGGAGTTCGTCGAGCTGTCCGCCGAGGCGACCGAGATCGGTTTTGCCGGCGTCATGAGCGGCCCGCTGGTCCGCTCATCGTACCGGGCCGGACGCCTCTACCAGCAGGCGCTGGCCGCCCGTACGCCGGCAACGGTCTAGAGTCGGCGTTCCTGCCGCTGCTCAGCGTGACGACGTTGCCGCGTTCCGTCGCGCCGCTGCCAGGCGGTCGTCGGCGGCCAGGGTCGGATCGCGCGATCGTTCGCGACCACTAGACTCTGCGCCATGGCAAAGCAGGAAGCGGCGGCGAAGGTCAGCCGAATCGAACGGTTCAAGCAGCTCGGCAGGGTGTTTGCGTTCGTGGCGAAGCGCGACCGCCTGTTCGTACCGTTGGTCATCGCGGCGGTCGTTCTACCGCTGGTGCTGGTCACGCTGCTTATCCTGTTCGCCGGGCTCACGCCGCTGTTCTACGTCGCCGGCGTCCTGCTCGCGGTGCTCGCCATCATGATCGTGCTGAACGCCCGCTTCACCAAAGCGCAGATGACCGAACTGCACGGCCAGGTCGGTGCGGCCGCCGGCATCGTCGAACAGATGCGCGGCTCCTGGGAGGTCACGCCCGGCCTCGCGGTCACCACGCAGGAGGACATGGTCACGCTGGTCATCGGTCGACCCGGTGTGATCCTGATCGGCGAAGGGAATCCGGCTCGGCTGCGCGGCATGCTCGGCCAGGAGAAGCGCCGGCTCGCGAAGGTCATCGGCACGACCGAAATGCACGATGTCATCATCGGCGATCACGAGGGCCAGGTTCCGTTGAAAAAGCTGCGGGTCACGCTGATGAAGCTGCCGCGCACGACATCGGGCGCCGAGATCAACGCGCTGTCCACCCGTATCAAGGCGCTCCAGGCCCGACCGCAGATGCCCAAGGGTGCGATTCCCAAGCACATGCGGCCGCAGGGCTCGCAATTCCGCCCGCCGCGCGGCCGCTGATCCACCGGAGCGCGACGTCCACCGCCACGATCCGCGATGCTCGTCCCGCGCGCGACGTCCACCGCCACGCGTCCGCGATGCTCGTCGCGCGCGCGACGTCCCCCGCCACGCGTCACGCGCGACGTCCACCGCCACGCGTCACGCGCGACGTCCGCCCCAAGATCCGCGATCTTGCAGCACCGAGGGCGCTTCCACGCCTGGGATACGACCTTAACGTTGCAAGGTCGCGGATCTTGCGAAGCTTCGCGGCCGGGTCGAGCCTCGGCCGACTCCCCCGCTCGGTCAGTTCGTCGCGCGCGGCTGCCGCGGAGCGTCCACGATCACGCTTCCGGTCAGGCGATCGTGCAGGCCCCGGCGATCGCCATCCATGATCACGGCGGGAATCACCAGGCACAGCAGGATGCCCCGCAGCGCCGCCCGAGGCACTCCGATCGGGCCGCCGGTCGTCACCGAGACACACCGGATGCTCCGGACGAACATCCCCGGCGTCTGTGCGAACAGGCCGATGAAGAACGCGTACTCGACGACCAGCACGACGAGCGGGATCCACGACTCGCGGCGCGGGTCACCGAAGATCGAGCTGATCAGCAGGCACAACACCCAGTCGATGAGCAGCGCCACGAACCGACGGGCGAGGCTCACCGGTTCGGAGGCCGGCTGATCCGGTGCCGTCCTGGTCGCTGCGGGCTGGTCACTCACGCTTCGAACCCTAACCCGTGGGTACGGCGCCAGGCAGCACCCGTACCCGCGGATCGGACCGGGTCACACCCCGGACGGTCCGGCCGGGACGCTCAGGCCGTACCAGCCGATCAGCGCACGGATCGGGACGCCGGACGGGTCGTCGGGGGTTGCCTCGATCTCCTCGACGAGCGCGGCCAGGCGCTGGGCGAAGTGCACCGCCATGGGCCGGCTCATCCGGTGCTCGAGCTGCATCAGCAGTCCGCCGGGGCCGGATGCCGGCGAATCGGACCCGCGCATGTCGACCCGACCGAGGCGAAGGTTGCCGCATAGCTCATCGCGGAAGCCGTCCAGCGTGGCGACGATGGTGTCGGCGACGTCATCGCGCACGCTCGGATCATTTAATAGAGCCGGGCTGAGCAGGAGATTCATCTGTGCGGTCCGGTAGCGCTGCTCGTTGATCCCGGACACCACCCGCGTCTCGGCCACTTCGATCAGGTGTGCCTCCTCCAGTTGCTTCAGATGCCGGTAGAGCTTGGTCTGGGGCTCGCCCAACTCGGTCGCGAGCTCCTTGGCCGACATCACGCGGACTCCCTGATCCGCGTCGATCATCAGCCGCCGCAGGATCGCGATCCGCAATGGATCGGACATCACGCGCAACGTCTCGGTGTCGGTCACCTCGCGCCGCGCCAGCGGCGGCCCCGACACGAGCACCTGAACTTCCTCGCTTGTCGCCGCCATCGGCCCGCCCATCTCGTACGCCAATTTCGATTGCCATCTTGCCACACGTTCACCTGCGTGTCATCGTTCAGGTTAACGTGAATGGTGACGCTGATACGAACGTTGACGATGGGAGCAATAGATGTCCACCCAGACCGCTCAGATCACCGCCACCGGGAACGGCGAGCAGCACCCCTTGCCGTCGCTCTGGCGCAACTGGCGCTTCCAGGCGCTCTGGATCGGCTCCGGCACATCGCTGCTCGGCCTGACCGCCGCGGATTTCGCCTATCCGGTGGTGATCCTCCTGATGACCGGCTCGCCGGCCCTGGCCGCCGTGTTCGGCTTCCTCCAGATGGCGGCCAGCACGCTGGCCGGGCTGCCGACCGGCGCGCTCGTCGATCGGTGGGACCGCCGGCACGCGCTGATGGGTGCGGAGGCCGTCCGGGCCATCGCGACCGGCAGCGTC
>DATCXD010000714.1:0-9450 GCA_036566005.1 Micromonosporaceae bacterium
GGTGGGCACCCAGTTGCTACCGGGCGACCGGCGTCTCGCCGCCCGACGGCCGATTCAGATCCCGGTTTGGCCGGAGGGTGCTGGCGCTCACGGCGCGGTGCGACGGTTGCGGGCGGGTGTGGCGATTGTTAAGAAGTGACAGTTATACGCTGATATGCGTCGCCAGAAAGGCTCGCAATCCCGGCAAATGCATCCGTAACCTGGGTGCGGTACCCGTTACGAAATGTAGGCACGCCGCGACGCATCGTGGGCGTACACCGCACCGGAGGCCCCCCGTGACAACGCATTCCATGATCCGCCGCACCGTCGCCGGTGTTGTGCTGACCGCGACTGCCCTGGCCGGCACCGCATTCGCCGCATCGGCCGCATCGGGCGCGACTGCCACGCCCGGACCGGCGGCTCGCGTGACGGCGAACCCGGTTTCGGCGACGCCGTCTCAGCCCGGGCCTGCCGGCGCTCCGGCGACGGCACCACCCACCCCGACGCTCGTCGTCGAGGTGGCGGCCTGGGTCGCGAAGGGTGGCGAGAAGCAGTTGACGACGCTCGGCACCGACTTCGGCGCGCTCGAGAAGGCCGCGAACGACGCCGACATGACGACGATGGGCGCCGGCTGCGTGCAATTGCGGCGCGACGTCGAGTCGGCGCAGGCGTACGCCCCGATCCCCGACGCATCGGCGCAGCGTAACTGGGCCGCCGCCCTGGCCGCGTACGAACGCGGCGCGACGGAGTGCGTGAACGGCACCGGCGCGGCGAACGTGGACATGATCACGCAGGCCGCGAACGAGATCATGGCCGGCAGCGCCAACCTCGACAAGGTGACCGTGCGGCTCAACGAGATCGCCGGACAGTAGCTGCGGCTGCTCCGGCGCGGTATCGAGCCGCGTCCGCTCGACTCGGGCCGTACCGTGGGGATCGAGTCTCTGACCGAGGCCGTCTGGGCTGCCACCCGCCCGCCGACGCGACCAACGCGTTACCGACGTTCCAGCGCCACACCGTCCCGGCGTCAGGCGATCCGCGGGTAGCGGCGCACGGCGAGCGGTGCGAAGACCACGGCGATGCCGGCCGCCCATGCGAGCGCGTGCCAGACCGGCGTCGCGATCGGACCGCCGAGATAGAACCCGCGCATCGCGTTGGTCAGCGCCGTCACCGGGTTCACCGTGACCCATGCCTGAAGCCAACCCGGCAGGGTTCCGGTCGTCACGAACACGTTGCTGCCGAAAGTCAGCGGAAACATGATGATGAACCCGAAGCCCTGCACGCTCTGCGGCGACGAGACATGCAGGCCAAGCAGTGCCCAGATCCAGCACAGCGAGAACGCGAACGCGATAAGCACGGCGACGCCGGCCAGCGCCAAACCGACGTTGGTCTGTACGCGGAAGCCGAGCAGCGATCCGTACGCGAAGAGAACGGCGAACGATGCCACGTAGCGGAACATGTCGCCGAGGATCGCGCCGGACAGCGGGGCCGACCGGGCGATCGGCATGCTGCGGAAGCGATCGAAGATGCCCTTCGCGATATCGGTGTTCAGGCCGATGCCGGTGCCGACGCTCGCGAAGATGATCGTCTGCACCATGATCCCGGGCAGCACGTACTGCAGGTACTGATGCCGGTTCATGCCGGCAAGGGCGCCACCGAAGAGGAACACGAACAGGGTCGTGAAGATGATCGGCTGCAGCGTCACGTCGAGCAGCTGTTCCGGGTTGCGCCGGATCCGCACGAGGGCGCGCCAGGCGAGCGTTCGCGCGTGCCTCGCGGACCGCAGCGGACCGATGCGGCGAACCGGCGTGCTGCCGCCGACGGCCGCGGCGGTCGTGGTCATCGGTTACCTCCCGTGGTCGCAGCGAGCGCCTCGGTCGTCTCGTCGGCGGCGGTGTGGCCGGTCAGCGCGAGGAACACTCCGTCGAGGCTTGCGAGGCGCAGCGCAAGCTCGGTGATCGGAATCCGGTCGGCCTGCAACCGGCCGACGACGGTGGGCAATGACTGTGCGTCGTCGACAGCGACCGAGAGCAGCCCGGGGTCTTCGACGCCGCGCGATGGCGCCGTGCCGACCGCGGCCGTGATGATGCCGGCAACTCGGTCGAGATCGGCCGGGTCGGTCGGGCGTACGTCCAGTGTCTGGCCGCCGACCTTGGCCTTGAGCTCGGCTGCGGTGCCACTCGCGATGACGCGGCCGTGGTCGATGACCGCGATTTCGTTGGCCAGCCGATCCGCCTCGTCGAGGTATTGCGTCGTCAGCAGGATTGTGGTGCCTTCGCGGACAAGCTCGCGCACCATCGCCCATACGTCGCCGCGACTGCGTGGATCGAGGCCGGTGGTCGGTTCGTCGAGGAACAGAATCTTCGGCGTGGCGACCAGGCTGGCGGCGAGATCGAGGCGCCGTCGCATGCCGCCCGAGTACGTCTTCGTCGACCGGTTGCCGGCCTCGGACAACTCGAAATGGTCAAGCAGATCGCGCGCGCGCTGCTTCGCGGCTTTCGTCGGGATCTCCAGCAGCCGCCCGATCATCAGCAGGTTCTCGAAGCCGGTCAGGTCCTCGTCGACCGCGGCGTATTGACCGGTCAGCCCGATCATCGTCCGCACCCGATCGGCGTCCTTCACGACGTCGAATCCGCCGACCGCTGCGTGGCCGGCATCCGGTCGCAGCAAGGTGGCGAGCATGCGGACGACCGTCGTCTTGCCCGCGCCATTCGGCCCGAGGAGGCCGAGCACCGTCCCCGACTGCACGGTCAGGTCGACACCGTCCACCGCCGTCGTCTTGCCGAAGCGTTTGACCAGACCCTCGGCCTGGATCGCATATGTCATGGCACGAATGATGGCCGGCGCCGCTGACGCGGCACGCACACGACGCCGACACCACGCCACCGTCGAGATGTCAGCGTGCGCAGTAGGCTGCGTTCCATGATCGACTTTGTCGGGTACGGCAGACGCCTGGCCGCCGTGGTCAACGAGTGCATCGGCGCGGATGGGTTGGTCGGGGTATACGTACACGGATCGGCCGTACTCGGCGGATTCCGGCCCGAGCGCAGCGATGTCGACGTGCTCGTGGTGGTCGCGAAGCCCGTGCCGGCGGATCGTCAGGCGGCGCTCGGAGCGGCGCTGTTGGCGGCGGCGTACCCGTGTCCCGGCATCGGTCTCGAGCTCAGCGTCATCACCCTCGCAACCGCGGCGAACCTGGGCGACTGCGGCTTCGAGGTGCACGTCGGCACGCCGGATGAGGTCGTGATCGGCGCCGGACACCCCGGCGACGACGACCTCATCCTCCAAACCGAGGTATGCCGGCGGTCCGGGCTGGCGGCCGTCGGGCCGGCGCCGGCGTCGGTGTTCGGCGCCGTCCGTCGCCCACGTCTGGTCACGGCAATGCTTTCCGAGTTGGAGTGGGGCGTGTCGTCGGCGCCGTTCGAGTACGCCGTCCTCAACGCCTGCCGCGCGCTGCGCTTCGCGGCCGACGGCACCTTGTGGTCGAAGATCGCCGGCGGCGAGTGGTATCTCGCCGGCAATCCGGACGACGCTGTCGTTCGCGCGGCGTTGGCCCGGCAGCGCGGTGATGCCGCGGTTGAGCCGTCGCCGGACGATGTGCGCGCGTTCGTCGACGCCGCGCGAAGGCGGATCGGTCGGACGTAGCGCTAGAGCCGGCGATACATGACGTGCAGCCCGACGAATCCCAGTGTCGGATGCCGGAACGCCTCCGGAACGGTGGTCAGGATCTCGAATCCGAACGACTGCCACAGGGCCACCGCTCGGGTGTTCGTCTCGACAACGGCGTTGAACTGCATCGCTCGATAGCCATCGGCGCGCGCCTGGTCGAGGACGTGTTGGCAGAGCTGCCGCGCCACGCCCCGACCGGAATGCGCCGGATCGACGAGGAAACTCGCGTTCGCGACATGGTCGCCCGGCCCGTCCTGGTTCGGTCGCGTGTACGCAGTGCCGAGCAGCGTACCGTCGTCGTCGACCGCGACCACCGTGCGACCCGGCGGCTGCTTCATCCACTGCGCGCGAGCCGCGTCCTCGGTGATGTCCGGCGGCCAGGTGTACGTCTCGCCGGCGCGCGCGTTAGAACGCAGCATCGGCCACAGGCCGGGCCAGTCGTTCGCGGTCGCTGCCCTGATCTCCACAGCTGTCAACTCCACAGCTTTCAACTCCACAGCTTTCAACTCCACAGCAGGTCTTGTGTAGCGCAGGTCAGCATCGCGGATCGGTCGCCAGCACGCGAGCAAGATCCCACGGATGGCGGCATGAGATGCCACACCATGAGGGGCGGCCGGTCTCGCGGCGACCCACCCCGCGCCGGTAGGTTCGGTAACGGCCGCTCACGGTGACGGCCACTGACAGGAGGGTACGGATGAGCCACCCCACGAAAACGCTCCGCTTCGCTTCACGTTTCTGCGAGGACCTCGCATGAGTTTGCGAGAGGATGCCGCCGACCTTCAGCCGGAGCTGGCCGCGTTGCGCCGGGAACTGCACCAGATTCCGGAGATCGGGCTCGATCTGCCCAAGACGCAGGAGCGGGTGCTCACCGCGTTGCATCCGTTGCCGCTGGAGGTCTCCACCGGCACCGGACTGTCGTCGATCACCGCGGTGTTGCGTGGTGGCAAGCCCGGCCCGGTCGTCCTGCTGCGCGGCGACATGGACGCGTTGCCGGTCACCGAGAATTCGGGCGAGACGTTCACGTCCCGCCATGACGGCGCGATGCACGCATGCGGACACGACTTGCACACCGCGGGGCTCGTCGGCGCGGCACAGTTGCTCGCGGCGCGGCGCGCGGATCTGGCCGGTGATGTCGTGTTCATGTTCCAGCCGGGCGAGGAGGGCTGGGACGGCGCCGGCCACATGATCACCGAGGGTGTGCTCGACGCCGCCGGTCGGCCCGCCGACGCGGCGTACGGTCTGCATGTCCAGTCGTCGGTCATCGACCGCGGCCAGTTCGTGTCCCGCCCGGGTCCTCTGATGGCCGCATCCGACGGGCTGTTCGTGAAGGTGATCGGGGCCGGCGGCCACGGCTCGCGGCCACAGGCGGCGCTCGACCCGGTGCCGGCGGCATGCGAGATGGTCACGGCGCTGCAGACGATGCTGTCCCGACGCATCGACACGTTCGAGCCGGCGGTGCTCACGGTCGGGCTGTTCCAGGCCGGGACCCGGCGCAACATCATCCCGGACGAGGCGATGTTCGAGGCGACCATCCGTACGTTCAATCCGGAAGTCCGCCAGCAGGTCGCGAAATACGCGGTCGAGTTGTGCGAGGGGATCGCGGCCGCGTACGGGCTGCGTGTCGAGGCGCACTACGAGGGCGAGTACCCGGTTACGGCGAACAACGCGGCCGAGTACGAGTTCGTCGCGGCGACCGCGCGCGAGGTCTTCGGCGAGGAACGGTTCGCCGAGATGCCGAATCCGATCACCGGCTCGGAGGATTTCTCCCGAGTGCTGGATCGCGTCCCCGGGTCGTACATGTTCCTGGGCGCCTGCGTCACGAACGATCCGGAGCATGCGCCGACGAATCATTCGCCTCGCGCGGCGTTCGACGACAGCGTGCTAGGCGACGGCGCGGCAATGCTCGCGGAGTTGGCCGTGCGCAGGCTCGCGCGTTCGTCGGCGTAACCGCTGGCCGTTCTCGGCCCAACCGCTCGCCCGTCCGTCGGCGTAGCGGCTGAGCCGCACGGCCGGTTCAGCGGCTGAGCCGCACGGCCGGTCAGCGGCTGGGCCGGCGGGTTCCGTGGCCGGTGCGGATCCGGGCGCATCCGTTGCGGCCCGCCGCTCGGGTACGGCACCATCCGAGTATGGAGCCCGATGACGAGGATCCAAACAAGATCTCGCTGATCACCGACGAGGAAGCGGAGCTGTTCCGGCGGCTCCGGTTCGGGCAGTTACCCCCGCCGATCTCGCCCGCGGACATGATCGAGTCCGTCGACACGCGCCGGCTGCCGCCCGACGACGAGGCGGGCAAGGAGCGCCGTAACTGGCTCTACCCAGGCTGAGCCGCTTCTGGGCCCGTGACCGACGCCGCCGTGCCCGGCCGGGACGGAGTCATGATCGGTGCGAATAGTTCGCGCGCATCGTCGAGCACGGCGCGCTCACCGGTGATCAACAGGTCCAGCAGGAGACCGCGGGTGACGGCAAGCGCGAGTCGGGCCCGACTCCGCGCGTCATCGGGCGCGAAGCCGCGGCTCGCCAACAACTCGCAGAGGACGCCCTCCCAGGCCGCGATGACCGTGGAACGGAACGTGTCGGTCCACGGTCGCCCGCGGAGCGCGTGCGCGTACACCTCGAAGAACAGGCGTTCGGCCGGTGCCAGCGACGGGTCGGAGATTCGTTCCCAGAACGCGCGCGAGATGTCGGCGAGGTCGGCGTTCGATGCGGAGAGTTCCGCGAGCGCCGCACGCTGCTCCGCCTCGATCGCGTTGACGACCGCGGCGAGCAGGCCGTCGCGCGATCCGAAGTGGTAGATCAGCATCCGATGGCTAGTGCCGACGGCCTGTGCAATCTCGCGCAGGCTGAGATCGCTGAAGCCGGTGCGGGCCAGCGCATCGATGCACCGCCGCAGCAGCGCATCGCGCGGAGCGTCCGGTGGGGAGGGTGGCTGCGATGACGTGAGTGGGTCCGTCACGCGTCGCCAGGCCCGCTTGATCCGTGGCCAGGCTGGTTTGGTCCGTGGCCAGGCCCGCCCGGCCCGCCGGCCTCGCTCGCCGCCTTCAGCCCGGCCGCCTCCAACTCCAGATAGCGGCGATTACGAGCCGCGGTCAGCCAGCCGACGATGCCGGCCAACGGTCCGCGCTGTTGAATCTCCAACTCGATCCGGGTCGTCCCGTCCGGGTTGGCGACCAGGCGATGAATGCCGGTGACCCGTACGCCCGGCGCCGGCGCCGACCAGGTGAACTCTTCGCGGTCGCGGATCTCGTCGACCTGCCAGGTCATGACCGGCATCCGTGGTTGCTTGATGCGGGCCCGACTGCCGACGCGAAGCGGTCCGTCATCCAGACGCTGCACGGACGTCATCGACGGCGTCCAGTTCGGCCACGTGGTGACGTCGGTCAACGCGGCCCACGTCCGGGCAATGTCGGCGTTCGCCGTCGTGGTTTTGCGGAGTTCCATAACCAGCCTCCCAGTTGTCGGCGCGTTGGCGTATATGTACCACATGGTACACGTCGCCACCCTGGCCGGCACCAGCCAACCGGACATCGCAGCCGTCCTGGCCAGGTGCGTGAGTCGAGGACACGGATGCGTGTGGACGGCACACTGAGGGGACATGCCGGTCATGCCGGTCACGGGGGCACTCATCGCGAGTGGAGGCGGCCATGGGCGGCGGCGACACGGGCGGCGACCGAAACGGGCCAGGTGATACCTGGCTGCTCGCCGACACCGACGACCGTACGGTCGAGCTCGCCGTCCCGGACTCGCCGGCGCCGTGGCTGTCCACGCGGGCCCATCCGGCCGACGGACCGGAAGTGTCCGATCCGCCGGAGGCACCCGCCCTCGTGCGGCGGCAGCTGCGCAATCCGGCGCCCCGGCCGGCCCGGCGGTTCGCGCTTTTCGCGTCCGGCGTCGACTCACGCGTTCTCGCGTACGTGCCGATCGAGCAGTCCGACTTCGTGATTCAGGGCACCCTCGTCATCCTGACCGCTCTCGTGGCCGCGATCTCGGGGCTTGCCGCGTCGAGCTTCCTGCTCGCCGGACGCTTCATGATCACGCCGGTCACCGTGTTGATTGGCCTCATCTGGGCGGCATTGATCTTCTTTTTCGACCGGGCACTGGTGTCCGGCACCTTCAACCCGTACCACTTCAGTCGTGGTCAGATCGCAAGCCTGCGGGATGCGCCGGCCGACTCGGTCTGGCAGCACGTCACCGACGGCGACGTGACCACCCGGCATCCGGTGCTCGCGCGCCTCGGCGAAGTCGTACGCGTCCTCCTGGTGGCAACGCTGCGCATAGCGCTCGCGGTCGCGACCAGCTTTATCGCGGCGGAGATGGTGTTGTTCCTGGTCTTCGCGCCCGAGATCACCCAGCGGGCCGGCTATATCGAGCAACAGAACCAGGCACAGCGCATCGCACAGATTCAGGCCGACGGGAAGGCACAGGCCGCCCAGCGGTCGGCCCAACGGGCGCAACTGTCCGGTGTCGCCGATCCGGACGTGCTGCGCCTGCGCACGCGCGCGGCGAGCATCACGACTCAGCTCGCCAACGCGCGCAAGGACCTTGAGGTGCTGCAGTCGGCGGCCGCGGCCGAGCGCGATGGTCTGCCGTTCACCGGCAAGTTGTCGGACGGAACGCCGGTCACCAGCACCGGGATGCGCGGCGATGGTGCGGCGTCGCATAGCCTGCAGGGTCGCCGGGCCGCGACGCAGAAGATGGTCGACACGCTGTCCGCGCGGCTCGATCAGACCGACGCCGCGATCGACGCACGGATCGCGGCGGTGAAGACGACCAATGCAGCGGCGCTCGCCACGTTGGCGACCGAAGACCGGCAGGCGGCCGGCGCGGAACAGGCCGCCATCACCGCGGCGTCCGGAGACCCGGGCAGCGTACGAGGGCTACTCATCCGGCAGGCGGCGCTCAATCAGCTCGTGAACGACCGCAAGCCGGACACGGTCGTGCCGGACCCGCTGCCGCACTGCTCGAATGTGCTCTGCCGCCTGCATCGTTTTCTTTTGCCGCCGACGCCGATGGGACCGTTCGTGGTCGCGTTCCGAGTGATCTTCTTTGTCATCGAGATCCTGCCGATCACGTTCAAGGTCATCTCGTCGCTGCGCCGGCGACGACCGTACGACGCCGTCAAGGCCGGCTTCGAGGAAGCGGCCATGGCCGACGCGGTCCGCCTGGCCGACCGCCAACTGCACGAGGCCTCGGCCGAGATGGGAGCGCGGGTCCGCCTGCGTCATGCGGGTCGACGCGGCGGCGCGGGCCCGCCGTCGGGAATCCTGTGATGTTGGGCAAGTGCACGTATCGCCGCGCTCCGATAGGTGTGTTTGCCCAACATCATCGGCTGGAGTGCGCCGTCACGCCGTCACGCCATCAGGCCGTCACGCCGTGACGAGTGCTGGGCTCTCGGCCGGCCAGTTGGCGAGATCGGCGACCGTGACGGTGTAATGGACGACGCCGTCGCTGAACTCGCCGTGCAAGTGATCGCCGAACAGCGACCGGAGCAGGCCGTGGGCGGCCGTGTTGCCGGGCAAGACGTCCGCGGCGACGCGCGCGACGCCACCTAGCCGACGCGTAGCGCAGCCGCGAGGCTCATCGTCCGTTGCGAGGCAACGGGGGAGGAGCGCGCGGATCATCGCGGACGCGATGCCCTGCCGGTGCCACGGATCCGCGACGATCACGGCGAGATCGGCCTCCGGCGAGGTCGCGTTCACCCGCCCGAATTCGGCCCAACCGATCAGATGCCCGTCGCCTTCGGCCACGTAAGCATCCCAGGTCGGGCGCGGTCCGGCGGCGACATGGCGGACGTACGCCGACGGCAGC
>DATCXD010000007.1:0-4700 GCA_036566005.1 Micromonosporaceae bacterium
GAGCGCATGTGTGCGGTCGCCAGCGAGACCCCGCGGACCGACCTCGCTGCGGGTCAACGACTCGCCGAGCATCGACTTCACCGGGTAGCGGCGCAGGTCGATGATCTCACAAATGCCGCAGTCGCCCATGATCAGCTACGATGCCACACCGCCGCGGATCCTGTCCATGACCGCCGGGCAGGTCTGGCCGACGCGGGACCCGTCGGCCGCCGCCGCGACGGTTGCGCTCAGACCGTTAATTCGGCCGGTACGGCGGCGAGCGCCTCCTGGATCGCACCGACGAGTTGACGGGCCGACTCGGCGGTCAGCTCGAGTGCGATCCGTGCCGACGGTCCCTTCGACGGATCGGTGAGGTCGATATTCAGGGTATGGCCGGCCATCGCGTGCACCGGGTGGTCGAAGTAGACCGTCGCGTCGCTCACGTGCAGCCAATTGCCGTTCGGTCCCTTGCCGCTACCGTCGACCGGGACGGCCACCGTCGTGTACGTACACATGCCTCAGCCCTTCAAATACTGGCCGTAGAAGGCCCCGATGCGTTCCCAGCCGTCGTTGGCCGCGGCGACCCGGTAGGACGGACGGTCCACCGCGAAGAACGCGTGGCCCGCACCCTCGTACGAGTGGAGGTCGAAGGTTTTGCCATTGTCGATCAGGATCTGCCGGAGTTCGGCGACCTGTTCCGGGCTCGGGTACTGGTCGTCGGCGCCGAAGAGCCCGAGCAGTGGTGCGCGTAGGTTCGGCAGCTGGTCGACGAGGTTCTTACGCGTGGGATAGTTCTCCGGCGGTGTGCCGGTGACGAACGCGCCGTAGCAGTCGACCGCCGCGTCCAGATCCAGATTGCAGGCCGCGAGCACCGACTGGCGACCACCGGAGCAGTATCCGATGACGCCGACCTTGCCGTTCGAGGTCGACAGCGCACGCAGGTAGTCCGCGCCGCCGCTGACGTCACCGACCAGGCGGTCGTCCGGCACGCCGCCTTGGGCCCGCGCGGTCGCGGCGGCGTCATCGGGCGACGCGCCCGGAGCCTCGCGGAAGTAAAGGTTCGGGCAGATCGCGTCGTAGCCGAGTTCGGCGAAGCGTCGCACGATCTCCTTGGTGGCTCGGTCGTAGCCAGGCATGTGGTGGATGACGACCACGCCGCCGCGCGACGCATCGCCATCGGGACGGGCCACATAGGCCTCGATCTGGTCACCGTTCGCGCCGGCGATCTGCACCGTGGTTGCGCTCAAAGAATCGGTCATGACCCCGATGAAATCACGCGCTCTCGCCCGGCCCAGCGGCAGACCACCCTCGTCCCGACGCAATCGCATCGCGCGATGCGACCGGGCGTATTGGTCTCGGTAAGCTAGGTGGCCTGGCGATCGGCGCCTGACGCCTGGATGGCGTCGGATCTAGATCGTACTGCAAAGTATGGCGACTTCGCTATAGAATGCAGTCATGCCGCACGCGTCCACCTTTGAATCTGTCGCCGATCTGGCCGAGGACCAGTGGGGACTATTTACGCGTCGGCAAGCGGAAGCGACGGGAATGGCGTGGACAACTCTTGCCCGACTGGCCAAGTCCGGCGCTGCCGAGCGAGTCGCCCACGGTGTGTATCGACTGCGAGGGACGCCCGCAGATGACCAGCTCGAGGTGCGCGTGGCCTGGCTTCAACTCGCTCCGGACACCACGGTATGGGATCGGAGACCCGAGCAAGGTGTGGTTTCCCACAGGTCGGCAGCGGCGGCGTACAGCCTCGGCCACCTGACGGCGGACCTCCATCACTTCACCCTTCCGGTCCGCCGACAGACGAGGCGCTCTGACGTCCGCTTCCACCGATCGGCATTGGCCGATGATGAATGGATCAATCTCGACGGGCTGCTCGTAACGCGGCCGGCCAGGATAGCGGCCGACCTACTGGAAAATCGCGAGGATCCGGAGTCTGTCGCTCACGTCATCGCCGATGGACTGCGCGCGATCAAGGATTACCCAGGGACCGTGGCGCGGGCGATTGCGCCACACGCGGTCTCTTTGGGACTGCCCGAAGGGGACGGTCTGGCGCTTCTGGACTGGCTTCTCGATCTCGTACAAGATCCTCAACGCGATCTTTGGCTCGCTGAAGCACGCGAGACGTCCAACCGCGAGCGTCACGCCGCGAACCGTGACCGAGCCCAACCATGACGGGCCAAGGTGGAGTTCCATACAACACGCCCTCTGCATTCCGCCGCGCCCTGACCGACAAGTTGCGTGCGGTGCCCAATGTCGACGGGCCGTGGCCGCTGTCGGATCTCCAGCAACAATTCGCTTACGACCGGCTCCTCGTTCGCCTGTATTTGCTCGACAACGATTGGATACTCAAGGGTTCGACCGCGTTACTGGCTCGGCACATCGCCGTCCGCCACACGATCGATGTCGACGTCTTCCGAGCGGTCAACCGTAATCAAGCCGAACGCGATCTTCGCGACGCTCTCCCACTCGACGCCGGCGACTGGTTTACGTTTGACGCCGGTCCCGGGCGGCCAATTGCGGACGGTGTGGGTGGCACACGTATCCCGATCAATGCCAGGATCGGCACCGCGATATGGACAAGGTTCCACGTCGATGTCGTTGCGGAAGGCGTCGTCATGACTGGTGAACCGGACGACGTGCCAACTCTGACGACAATTGCCATGCCCGGTTTGCGCCAACCGACCTATCGCGCATATCCGCTTCACGACCACATCGCCGACAAAGTCTGCGCGATTTTGGAACGCCGGGGTCAGGCACGGCGACCATCGACGCGCTTCAAGGACCTTGTCGACCTCGTCACCCTCGTCGCTCATGCCCATCCGTCCGCCGATGACCAATGCCGGGCGCTCGCGTCGGAAGCACACCGGCGCGACATCGGCCTCCCCCATCGTTTCGAGGTGCCGGACGCGACGCTGTGGGAACCTGGCTATGCGGCTGAGGCGCGACGCGCCTTCGTTCCAATCGCTCGTAGTCTGTCCGAGGCGCTGGCCTACGTTCGTCCCTTCCTCGATCCGCTTCTCGGTGGCACAGCCACTGGCGCTTGGGATCCGAACGACCGCCGGTGGAAACACAGTAACTAAGCTGGCCAGGCGCGCGGCCGGCGACGACGGATATCGACCGACCCGCCCCGTGGTGTGCAAGAGTGGGTCTTGTGAACCGCCTTGCCAGCGCTACATCGCCGTATTTGCTGCAGCACGCCGACAACCCGGTCGACTGGTGGCCGTGGTCGCCGGAGGCATTTGCGGAGGCGAAGCAGCGCGACGTACCCGTATTGATCTCGGTTGGCTACGCGGCCTGCCACTGGTGCCATGTGATGGCGCACGAGTCGTTCGAGGACGCCGCTGTCGCGGGCGAGATCAACACCAAGTTCGTGGCGATCAAGGTCGACCGCGAGGAGCGACCCGACGTCGACGCCGTCTACATGACGGCGACCCAGGCGCTCACCGGCCAGGGCGGCTGGCCGATGACGGTCTTCGCAACCCCGGAAGGCCAGCCGTTCTTCGCCGGGACGTATTACCCGCGGGACATCTTCACCCGGCTGCTTGACGCGGTCGGCACCGCCTGGCGGGATCAGCGCGACGCCGTCGCCAAGCAGAGCACCCAGGTGGTCACCGCGATCGCGGCCGCTCAGCACATCGCCGCCGAGGGCGGACATCTCGGCCCGGCTGCGCTCGACGCCGCGGCCGCGTCGCTCGCCGAGGAATTCGACGACGTGTACGGCGGATTCGGCGGCGCGCCGAAGTTCCCGCCCCATCTCGTGATGCTGTTCCTGCTGCGTCACTACCAGCGCACCGGCGAGGCGCACTCGCTGGAGATGGCGCGTGCGACCGGTGAACAGATGGCTCGCGGCGGCATCTACGACCAGCTCGCCGGCGGCTTCGCCCGCTATGCCGTGGACAGCACCTGGACCGTTCCACACTTCGAGAAGATGCTGTACGACAACGCGATGCTGCTGCGCGTCTACACCGAGATCTGGCGCCTGACCGGTGATGCGATGGCGGGCCGGGTGGCCGCGGAGACGGCCGAGTTCATGATCGAGGGTCTCGGCACGCCGGAGGGCGGCTTCGCCTCGGCTCTCGACGCCGACACCGCCGGGGTGGAGGGCGCCACGTACGTCTGGACACCGGCACAGTTGCGCGACGTATTGGGCGAGACCGGGGCGGCCTTCGCGGCCGACATATTCGGCGTGACCGAGGCCGGCACGTTCGAGCACGGCTCGTCGGTGCTCCGGCTCGCGCGCGACGTCGATGACGGGTCGTCCGAATTGCGCGAGCGCTGGCGGGAGACGCGGGACACCTTGCGGGAAGCGCGCGAGCGGCGGCCACAGCCCGGCCGTGACGACAAGGTCGTGGCCGAGTGGAACGGACTCGCGATCACGGCGCTGGCCCACTTCGCCTCGGTCGCCGACGTGCTGGCGGCCGACGCGCTGGCCGCCGGCGATGTGGCCGAAGGCGCCGGCGGCGGCATCGTCGATGACGGCGTCGACGTGTTCGACGCGGCGACAACGAGGCGTCCGGCCGAAGTGCTCGACGCGGCCGTACGAGCCGGAGAGTTGTTGCTCGGCACCCACCTCGTCGACGGCCGGCTGCGCCGGGTGTCCCGTGACGGCGTGGTCGGTGATCCGGTCGGTGTGCTCGCCGACTACGGCTGCGTCGCTACCGCGTTCGCGGAGCTCTACCAGGCCACCGGCGACTTACGGTGGCTCACCGCCGCAG
>DATCXD010000015.1:0-3344 GCA_036566005.1 Micromonosporaceae bacterium
GACCGCAAGCCACCATTCGTGATTGGGCCATGCGCCGGCCAGCTCGTGATAGGCGATCCGTCGCGCCGACCCGACGTGTTCGGCCAGGCAGGCCCGCATGGATTCGGCCGAGGTGAAGGCCAGCACGTGGGTGCGGCCACCGGAGTTCCAGGTGCCCCAACCCATCGGTGCGCGGCCGGCGAGCGCCTCCGGGGAGACCGGCAAGAGCAATACCGTACGCGCCAGGATCCGGAAGTAAAGCTCCTGGTCGGCGGCCCGCAACGCATCTCGCATCGCATTCTCGGCCTCGGTGGCCGGTTCCCAGTCAGTCACAGGCCACCTCCTTCGTCACCTGCCATCCGTGTCCGTGTCGCAACGACCCGCCCAGCGTCGCGAGACGTGGCCTTATAGCCATGCTCCGCACTGCTCCGGCAATCGGCCGCGACAGCGTCCATCTGTCACTGCCAGCGAACACTGTGTCACCTAGTACGGCCTGACCGCGAGTCCAACCTACGAATTGGGCGTACCTTACCCTCCCGGTGTCCATCATCCCCCCCAACGGCACCGTGACTGTCGATACGATCCGAGCGTCCTCCAGCCGGGCGAAGAATCGCGGCGGGCGGGCGGTTGAGCGGCCATCGAGCCGCCGGTACGAATCGACACGAAGGGGACTTGATGCACCGGGCCGTTCGCGGTGCCGTCCGTTGGACCGCGGCCACCGCGACCTGTGTCGTGATCTTCGGGTTGCCGTACGCCGGCACGGCCCCGGCCGCCGCGGCGGCAGCGTGCGGGGCAACGGCGACCCCTGCGCCGACCGTCAGCGATCCATCCGCTGTCCCGTGGGCGGTCGCCGCGAGCGGCGTCGACGGACTGACCGGTGTCGCCGACGGCACCGGTGAAACCGTCGCGGTGATCGACTCCGGGGTATCGCCGCTCGCGACGTTCGGCCATCGCGTCCTGCACGGACACGACATGCTCGGCTCGACGGACGGACGGACCGATTGCGTCGGCCATGGCACGGCCGTGGCGAGCATCGTCGCGGCGGCCCCGGCGAACGGCATCGGGTTTCGGGGCCTCGCTCCGGCTGCCAAGATCCTCCCGGTCCGGGTGACAGAGGCCGAATTGGTCGGGAACGTTGCATCCGGCGACGCGACCACCGCGGCCGGTCTCGGCGACGCCATCACCTGGGCCGTCGACCACGGGGCCGATGTGCTGAACATCTCGGTCGTCGTCGGCACGGACGATCGGACGCTGCGTACGGCGGTCGCACGGGCGATCGACAAGGGCGTAGTCGTCGTCGCCTCGGTCGGCAACAGCCACAGTGATTCGGGTCCGGATCCGACGCCTTATCCGGCCGACTATCCAGGCGTCATCGGCGTCGGTTCGATCGACTCGACCGGCGAGCGGTCGAGCACGTCCGAAGTCGGCGAGTTTCTCGACGTCGTGGCGCCGGGCGGCGGCGTCACGGCCGATCGCGTGCCGAGCGGGCTCGCCTCCTTCGACGGCACAAGCTTCGCGGTGCCGTACGTCGCCGCGACCGCCGCGCTCATCCGGCAAGAGTTTCCGGGGCTCGGTCCGGATCAGGTCGCGGCCCGAATCTTCGCCACCACGGACCGGCCGCCCATTGGTGCTAGCTCGAAGGATTACGGACATGGGATCGTCGATCCGTATCGAGCGGTCGCCGGGGCGTTGCCCGGCACCGATATCACCGCGACGCGACCACCGTCCACGATGTCGCCTCCGCACGTCGCCGGCGGCCCCGTCACGAAGCCGGCGGCCGGTATCGAGAATCCGGGGCGGCAACGGTCGATCGTCGCCGTGACCGTCGCCATCGCACTGATCATGCTGGCCTTCGGCTGGACGCTCACCGCCGCCCACCGGCGTCGACTCGACGAACCGTGATCGCGCGGGCCAACAGGGCGGGTGCCTGCCGACGGAGCCACGGGGACCAACGGAGCGGTGTTGCCGACGGAGCCAAGGGGAACCAACGGAGCGGTGCTGCTGACCAAGCCGAGGCGACAAACGAAGCGGCGCTGCTGACCGAGCCGAGGCGACCAACCAAGCGGTCAGCCGAACATCAGCGAGGGTCCGAACATGACGGAGGCCGCCCGCGAGCGCGCGTCGCGCGCCCCGGACGGCCACCCCGTCATCACACCGATGTGCGATTCGCCGTCGGCCTATCGATCTTGCCTCAGTTGAACATGTTGGCGTTGCGGGTCTCCGTGACCTGGTATTCGGCGGCCGACTCGTCGACCGCGTTCTTGATGTCGTGCAACATCCGCGTCAGGTCGTTCGCCGCGCTCGTCCACTTCAGATGGTTGGCGTCGTACGACTCGCGCGCGGTGCCGCTCCATGTCGCGACGAGCGGCTTCGCGTCGGCCTCCAGATTGGCGAGCTGACCCTGCAATTCGTTGACCGCGGACTGGATGTCACGGCTCGCCTGCTCAAGCGCCGCGAAGTTGACGACCAGCAGACCGTCGTTTGAGCTACCCATGATCAGTTCGCTCCCTTCAGCGGCAGGGTTACCGTCGCCGACGGCTTCATGCGGCCGGCCGCGTTGGTGTCCGACGTCGTGTAGTGCCCGGCCGCCGTACGCATATTCTCCGCGGTCGCCGTCAACGCCTGGTTCAGCGCGCTCTGGTCGTCCGCCCACTCCTGCTTGACCTGCTCAAACGAGCGGCCGCCCGCGCCCTGCCACTGCGTGCGCAGGACCTCGAGCTCGCTCAACAGACGCTTCAGCGTGCTCTGCAGCGACGAATTCACGTTGTCGAACTTCGTCGCGGTCTGCAGCATGACGGCCGCCTCGGCTTGAGTCGTCTGCATGCTTGGTGTCACCTCGCCTCATGTGAATGCCGACTGAATTCGAACCGCCGACAGCGTCGACGTCCTCATTGCTCACCGACCGTATCGACGCGAACGATTCCCTCGCTACCCCGACTTCGAAGCTGTGGATAACTCTCGACATACCGGCCACTGTCGTCATACCGGCCACTGTTGTCGATGCGTACCCTCGTTGCCGTCAGCTGTCGGTGGTCTTCCGGGCGGCGGAGCGGCTCAACACCACGCCCGTCGGCACGGTGTCGACGACGTCGCTGGGCAGTGTCAACACCTTGGCCGAGGCGTAACCGAGGCTCGCCAACGAATCGGAGTCGGCGATCGGAAAGCGCTCGCCGTCATCGGTGAGCAGGTAGGTTGGTGCCGCAGCGACCGTACCGCTCGATCCGGGCGACGCGGCCGCACGCACCAGCGCCGCGCGCCCACCCGGCACAACGAGGCGGGACTGGCCGGTGGCCTGATCGGATCCGGCCGGCACGTGCGCGGCGACGCTGACCCCGGACACCGCGCCAGCGGCCGTCAGCCCGACG
>DATCXD010000026.1:0-3272 GCA_036566005.1 Micromonosporaceae bacterium
TCGTGGCGGCGTTTCGGGCCGGGACCGCCGGTGCGGCCTGCACGTCCAACGGCAGACCGACGACAA
This sequence comes from Micromonosporaceae bacterium, assembly GCA_036566005.1. Taxonomy (GTDB): domain Bacteria; phylum Actinomycetota; class Actinomycetes; order Mycobacteriales; family Micromonosporaceae; genus DASQPR01. Next base: position 67 of record DATCXD010000026.1, read on the forward strand.
CGGCCCCGCCGAGACCGGTCGTCGCGAGACGCCACGCCTCCGCCACGTCATCGGGCGCCGACTCCGCCCGCACGCGACAGAAGGCCGCGCCGATCGACCCCGCCATCGCCGCCAGATCGAGGTAGAAATTCGACCTCGGATTCGTCGCTTCCGGTGCGAGAACAATAAGGCGGGTACGGCTCTTCGCCGCCTCAGTCAGCCCGGTCAACGCGTTGGTGACGCCCGGGCCCTGGTGCACCGAAACAATGCCGACCTTGCCCGTCAGGCGGGCATAAGAGTCCGCGGCTGTCGCCGAGCCCGCCTCATGCGCGGACGGCACGAAACGGGCACCCGCGGCGATGAGGGCGTTTGTCACATGGAAGTTGCCGCTGCCCACCACGCCGAACACCGTGTCGGCGCCGAGACCGGCGAGCATCGTGCCGATCTGTGTGGCGACATCCATTGCGGTCTCAGTGCTCGACGAGGGCGAGCACCCGGGACGGGCTGCCGGAGCCGGTCACGATCCGCAGCGGCGCCGCGATGACCACGGCACCGGTCGGTGGCAACTGCGCCAGGTTCCGCAACTGCGTCAAACCGAACTTGTCGGCTCCGAGGACGTACGAGTGGCACGGGAACGGCGGGTCGAAGGAGTGCGCCGCACCGGCGTCGGTGCCGACCGTTTCGACGCCGACGCCCTGGATCGGTGCCTCATCCGCGAGCCACGTCGCGCATTCGATGGACACGCCGGGTGTCGCGCCGCCGTTCAGGAACGCGTCCTGGTCGGCCGAGCGGGCATCCCAGCCGGTACGGATGAGCAGCCAGCCGCCGGCCGGCAGCGCGCCGTGCTCGGCCTCGAACGCCTTGATGTGCGACACCTCGAGGAGGAAGTTCGGGTCGGCCGACGCCTCGGCCGTCACGTCGAGCACGGCCGCCGGTGCGATGAGCTGCTGCACCGGGACCTGCGCGACATCCCGCTTGTCCCGGCCGGTGACCCAGTGGATCGGCGCGTCGAAGTGCGTGCCGGTGTGCTCGCCGGTCGTGAAGTTGTTCCAATACCAGGCCGGACCACGGTCGTCGTATCGGCTGATCTCCGTCAGCGCAAACGGCCAGGTCTGACCGAACTGCTCCGGCAGCGCCAGGATGGGCGTGGTGGACGTCAACGGCGCCGTGAGGTCGTACACCTCGACGGCACCCGTACCGATCGCGTCGACAAGATCCGAAAGCAGCGTCATGGACCGACGTTAAGACACCGGACGGATCAATACAACGAAACTTGCACCCTTCGGTGTCCGTACCACCATTTGTTGATTTTGGGCGCGGCGAACAGCGCGACGGCACCAGTGAGAAAGCCCGCCGCGACGTCGGTCGCGTAGTGCTCGCGCAAGTACATCGTCGAGAGGTAGAGGCCGAGCGCGACCGGCAGGTACGTGCAGAAGATCCGGCGCGCGTCGCGCCACATCATGCCGAGGACGACGGTGGTCATGGCCGTGTGCAGACTCGGGAACGCGTCCCGCGCGGAGCCCTTCATCTGGTCGATTGCCCGCAGCACCGTTCCGGCGCCGTGGTGCCACCCCGGCAACGGATCGGCGTAGGGCGAATGCTGGTAGACGTAGGGGCCGACGGCCGGCGTCCGACGTCGGTGTGAAAGACGAAGTGGTCGCTTGCGACGAGCAGATGGTCGCGCACGTGCGGAAAGATGACCGGCGTGAGATCGTGCAGCGCGGCGCAGTGGATCGCTACCGGCGGCAGACGCGCCGCGCGCCCATCAGCATTCGATGACGTTGACGGCGAGGCCGCCGCGAGCGGTCTCCTTGTACTTGACCTTCATATCGGCGCCGGTCTCGCGCATCGTCTTGATGACCTTGTCGAGAGATACGAAATGCTGCCCGTCGCCGCGCATCGCGAGCCGCGTCGCGGTGATCGCCTTGATGCTCGCGACGGCGTTGCGCTCGATGCAGGGAATCTGCACGAGGCCGCCGACCGGGTCGCAGGTCAGCCCGAGATTGTGTTCCATCGCGATCTCGGCGGCGTTCTCGACCTGGCGCGGCGACCCGCCGAGTACCTCGGTCAGACCCGCCGCTGCCATCGAGCAGGCCGACCCGACCTCGCCCTGGCAGCCGACCTCCGCGCCGGAGATCGATGCGTTCTCCTTGAACAACACGCCGATCGCGGCCGCGGTGAGCAGGAACCGGATCACGCCGTCGAGGTCGGCGCCGGGCACGAAGCGCGTGTAGTACAGCAGCACGGCCGGAACGATCCCGGCGGCGCCGTTCGTCGGTGCGGTCACCACGCGACCCCCGGCCGCGTTCTCCTCGTTGACCGCGAGCGCGAAGAGCGTCACCCAGTCCATGACCCGTAACGGATCGACACCGAAGTGTTCGGCCGACAATGTCCGGTGCAGTTCGGCGGCGCGGCGGCGCACCTTCAGCCCACCGGGCAGCGTCCCGTCCTTGGTGCAACCCCGATTCACGCATTCCTGCATCGTCTGCCAGATGTGCGCGAGTTCGGTGCGTACGTCGTCCTCGGACCGCCACGACAGTTCGTTGGCGAACATGAGGCTGGAGATGGGCAGGCCGGTCGCCGTGGTGTGAGCCAGAAGCTCGGCCCCCGTACGGAACGGATACGCCACCGGGGTCTCGTCCACCTTGATCCGGTCGGCTCCGGTCGCCTTTTCGTCGACCACGAAACCGCCGCCGACCGAGTAGTACGTCCGCTCCCGGAGAACGGCGTCATCCGGCCCGTACGCGGTGAAGGTCATCCCGTTGGGGTGGAACGGCAGCGTACGCCGGCGGTGTAGGACGAGGTCCGTGTCGACGTCGAAGTCGATGTCGTGCGAGCCGAGCAGAGCGAGCCGACCGCGCGCCTTGATGGCGTCAACGCGCTGTGGAATCGAGTCGGTGTCGACGGTCTCCGGATCGTCGCCCGAGAGCCCGAGCAGTACCGCCCGATCGCTGCCGTGCCCGTGTCCGGTCGCGCCGAGCGAGCCGAACAATTCTGCGTACACCCGAGTGGTGTTGGCCAGCAGGCCGTCCGCCTTGAGCCCGGCGGCGAAGGTATGCGCGGCTCGCATCGGACCGACGGTGTGCGAGCTCGATGGCCCGATGCCGATCTTGAAGAGGTCAAAGGTGCTGATCACGCCGTCTCCATCCCACCGACATGGCCACGTCGTTGTGGGCCATGCCATCGGCGGCGGATCGCCGGAGGTGCTGGCGCAGTCGCCGCCGCAA
>DATCXD010000208.1:0-4457 GCA_036566005.1 Micromonosporaceae bacterium
CGTCGCGTGGTCGGCCGCATGGCGCCGCGTGGACGGTAGCCATGATCCACTGAGGTGGACCATTCGTGTCGCTGCAGCGGCCTTAATCGTCCAGCGCGGTGGATCATGTATGTCAGCTCGGTCCAAGGCCCGCGGAACCGATGCCGATGAATCCGACAAAGCACTCAAAGGCTATTGATCGGTGGACGGTGCGGCGTAGCGTAGAAACATGGTCAGTAACGCGCCACCACCGCGACCGTCGGATCCGCCCGCCGGACAAGCGTTCGGGACGTCGACCGGCCTGCCGCCCACCGGTACGACCGGTGCCGTCGAGCCGCAACCGCGGCCGAGGCGCGGCGTACCGGCAAGGCTGATCGTCATGATCCTGATCCTGGCCGCGGCCGCGTGGTTCATCCTCGCCAACACCCAAGACGTCAAGATCAGACTATGGGTGCCCACGGTCAGCGCGCCGATGTGGCTCGTGCTGCTCGTGACGTTCGTCGCGGGCATGCTGCTCGGGCTCATCACTCCGCGATTGGTACGGCGGCGGCGGACGAAGGCAGCGGCCCGGGCCGCGGCTCGCTCGCAGGCGCGCTGACTGTTGTCGCTATGCGCCTGCCGCGGTTCGCTCGCGGTGTGCTGACTGTTGTCGCTGCGCCTGCCGCGGTTCGCGGGCGCGCTGACTCCCTGGTGTGTTTCGGCCTGTGCTCGGCGCGTTGTGTGCATGGTCGACCCGGCCGCGGCGACTCCGATCGCCGGTCGGATCTCGAGTTGGTGACCGTATGGTCGGCGCCGAGAGATCTTCCATTCGGACGGCGGCCGCTCTAGCCGCCCGGCGGAAGCGATCACGTTAAGTGACGACGCTCCGTGACGACGTCGAGACGGACGGTCGATGAGCTGGCAATACCGGCGTCCGATTGTGCCAGATCGCGAGTCAGATCACGGACAGTTGCCGCGGTGCGACCCCGCCACCGAGCGACCGCCACGGAGCGACCTGCTGCTGCCGTGTCACCCACTGCCACCGTGTCACCCACGCCACCGCGTCACCCACTGCCACCGCGCCACCCTCTGCCACCGCGCGACCCACTGCCACGCATGCGACGTCGCGACGCAGCGGGGGCGAGGACGACCCGCTATGCGGCTCGACGTGCCTCTCGATAGGCGAGGCCCGGGATCGTGGCAACGAGAGCATCCTGGACCCGCGACGAGTCCGGCAGGTCCCACTCCGTCTGCTGTGGAGTGACCGTCCAGCGTACGTGGCCATGCGGTGTCCGGGTCGGTGGCGCCGGGATCCACGAGTGTTTGCCGTGCAGCACCACGGAGTGCTGCTGGGCAAGTTCGCTGCGCAGTTCGGCACCCGGCCGTACCAGAAACAGATATCGGCCCAGCGGTGTGACCGCGACCGGCCCGCGGACCGCGCGCGCGGCGGGCATACCGATGTACGCCGGCACGTCCAGAACGTCAAATGTCTCACCGGTCGCGAGCAGAACTGTGTACGGCCGGCGGGCCCAGACCTCGGAGATTTCGTCGGGATCGGTCGTCACGTGGTCGCTCCACGGCTCCAGCGCTGGATGTACGGCGATCGTCCGGCAGCCGAGGCCGCATGTGAAGCGCGTGCCGATCAGACACGCACCGGGAAGCACACCCCAGTCGTGGGTCGCGTACCGAAGCGCCGAACGGCGCAGCGACAACCGCCGCAGTCGGGAGCGTGCGGGAAAACCATCGGCGAATACCCGCTGCCGCATCTTCACGGCGTCCCCCCACATCAGCGCTCGCGCGATCGCCGCGGCATGGGCCGCTTCCATGCCACTTCGGACAGTGTGTTGACTTCTGGCGGCCCGGCTCCGCGAAATTGAGAGCCGATTTCACGTCACCTGTCCGAAGTGGTGGTCGTTGGACCGGGCAGAGCGACGATTGCAAGTTGCACCCAAACGTACGAGCATCAACCGCAGGGCGGGCGCACATCGAGTGCGACGACTGTGGACAATGGGGCGACCGAGACACGGAACGCCCGTAACGCGACACCGGCACCACCGCGACACTGCACCACCGCGACACCGGCACCACTGCGATACGGCAATGTGCGTGGGCGGCAAGACGCTCCCGAGCACGATGGAAGGGGCCGAGATGGACGAGCTGCCGATCGGGCGTCGAGTCGCGTATTGGCGGGGTCGTCGCAAGATGTCGCAGCAAGTCTTCGCCGACCGGTTGGGCAAGTCGAAGAGCTGGGTGGACAAGGTCGAACGAGGCGTCCGCCGGCTGGACAAATTCTCCGTGGTGTATGAGATCGCCGATGTCCTGCAACTCGACGTCGCGTTGTTGATGGGCAAGGATCCCGAGCGCCGCGAGGGGTCGGTCAACTGCATCGATCAGGTCGAGGTCGAGGACATCCGGGCCGCGCTCGAGCGGTACGACCAGATCAGCGCGTTCTTCTACGCGCCGCCGGAGCCGCCCGCGATGGACCAGATGCGGCTGGCCGTCGGGCACGCGTGGAACACGTTCCAGCACGCGAAGTACGGTGTCCTCGCGCGCATCCTTCCCAAATTGATCCGTGAAGCGCAGGCGGCGGACACGGCGTATGCAGGCACCGAGCAGACTCGCGACGCGGCGCAACTGCTCGGTCAGGTCTACCAACTCGCGTCATCGATGTTGCGCAAGCTCGGCGAGCATGAGCTGTCTTGGCTCGCGGCCGACCGGTCGATCGCGGTCTCGCAGCGCGCCGGCGATCAGCTGCTCGCGGGATGCGCGACCTACCGGGTCGCGTCCGCGCTGCTCGCGCTCGGCCGGGCCCGCCCGGCGCTCGAAGTCAACGTCAACATCGCCAACCGGCTCGCCCCGGGAGCGGACAGTGAGACGACCACCCCGCAACGGCTCTCGGTCTACGGGATGCTGCTCCTGCAGGGCGGGATGGCGGCCGCGCGGATCGGCGACTCTTCGACCGTACGCGACCTGATGGGTGGCGCCGAGGACGCGGCGCGCTCGGTCGGCGTGGACGCCAACCATTACTGGACGTCGTTCGGTCCGACGAACGTGCAGCTGCACCGGGCGGCGGCCGCCGTCGAGCTGGGTGAAGGCCGGGTCGCCGTGGACATCCATGACTCGCTCGATCCGGTCGGGTTCACCGCGATGCTTCCGGAGCGCCGGGCACACCACTTCATCGACATCGCTCGTGGTCTGACGCAGATCGGCGACATCGATCGGGCGAGCGAGATGCTGCTCGAAGGCGACCGGCTCGCGCCGTCGGAGATCCGCTGCCGCCCGATCGCGCACGAGGTCATGAGCGACGTGCTCCGCCGCACGCGGGGGACGCCGGCGCCGGCCGTGGCCGAGCTGGCCGAACACATGGGCGTCGGGGTTTGACCAGCCGGCCCGTCCTCTACGTGCTCGCATGCGGCTCACCACCGACCCGACACCTCGACCGGCTCGTCGCGCTGGCCCAAGCGGACGGCTGGGACGTCTGCGCCGTCGTGTCTCCGGACGGCCGAAAGTTCGTCGACACGCCGGCGCTGGCCGCGCTCACCGGACATCCGGTGCGTAGCGCGTACAAGAATCCCGGCGATGTCGATGTTCTGCCGGATGCGGACGCGATGATCGTCGCGCCCGCAACCGTCAACACGATCAACAAGTGGGCGTTAGGCATCGCCGACACGCTTCCGCTGGGTCTGCTGATCGAGGGGCTCGGCAAGGGCCTGCCGATCGTCGCGGTGCCGTACACGAACGCGGCGATGGCCAACCACCCCGCCTTCGCGGAGAGCATTGGAAAACTTCGCCGCTGGGGTGTGCGGATGCTCTACGACGACGGCGTGATCAAGTTCCACCCGCCCGGCGCCGGCGAGGCGATCGCTCACGAATTCCCGTGGCACGCGGCATTGGACGCCCTGGGTCCGCCGCCGGCGGCGTGATCGCGCCGGTTGCTGTCCGTCGAGCCAACGCGACGAACCCCGTGGATACGGCCGACAGCCCGGCCGAATGTCGATCAACTCCGGCGCGTCCGGCTGGTAACGTCGCGACGTGAGCAATCCCGAGCAGGGCGTCGAGGGATAGCGCCATGGCGCCCGACCGCGTCGACACGATCGGCGCAGCCGTCGTCGGCGACGTCGTGTCGTTTCTCGACGGGTGCTATCCGCCGGCCTGGGCGGCGGACTGGGATCGCGTCGGTCTTGTCGTCGGCGACCCGGGTGCGGAGGTCGGCCGCGTCCACTTCGTGATCGACTGCGTCGCCGAGACGGTTGCCGAAGCGATCGCGAACGGTGCCAGCATGATCGTCGCGCACCATCCGCTGCTCCTTCGCGGAGTTTCGAGCGTCGCGGCGACGACGTACAAGGGCCGGATCGTGCACGATCTGATCAAGAACGACATTGCATTGTTCGTCGCGCATACCAATGCGGACCATGCCAGTCCCGGCGTGTCCGACTCGCTCGCCCGACGGCTCGGCCTCGGCGACCTGCGACCGTTGCGCCCAGCGGCGCCCGAGAGCG
>DATCXD010000050.1:0-4570 GCA_036566005.1 Micromonosporaceae bacterium
TCGCTCGGGCGGCGGGAACCGGCCGGCGAGGTCCTTTGACACCGCGGTGACGTCGTCGGCGGCCTCGATCTGTCGCAATGCGGACGCCAGCGAGTCCGCGACCGGCGCGGTCAGGGGGGTGGGAACCGCGACGACCGGCGACAAGTACATCGGCCGCCGCTCGGTCAGCCGGGACAACCCCCATGGTCCGACGTTGCTACGGGTTACGCGGTAGACGACGTAGTCCCACAGGTGCCGGAGGTCGCCCAGGCTGGGTAGCTTCTTCTTGCCGAACGCGGCCGGGGTCTTCTCCAGCTGCACCCAGGTGCCTTGTGCCGTGCGGCCGTGCAGCTTCTCCCGCATGACTCGGCCGCGCATCCCGATGTCGGGATAGAGCGCCTTGTCGATGTCCGGGTGATGGCTCGACAGCCGAAGGTGGCTGACCTTGTCGAATCTCCAGCCGTCGTAGAGGTCCGGGTCGTCAACGAGAACGTGGCCGCCGCACAGCACGTCCTGGAGCTGGGGCACCTGGAGGCCGTACCGCTCCAGATCGGAAATGATGGCCGCTTCCTCCGGGCTGAGATGCGCGACCGCGTTCAGTAGCCCTTTGCGGTATGCGCCGGCCCGGGCCGTGATCTCGATCATGAGCCGCACTCGACCGCGTACCTCCTCGGTGTGTGCGGCGCTCAACCCCGGTGCGGTCGAGGAGTCGGCTGGGGACCGCCGAGCGCGGGCAATGACGGAGGGTACGTGTCTACGCTCCACTTCCCCAGTAGAGCATCAGGACGCCCGGCGCTGTACGAAGACAACCGAAACGTTGTTGCCTCAGACCCGACCGAGCGCGGTCCACGCGGATGCGTCGAGATCAAACGGCCCCTCCGGCAACAACTCGGCGCAGTGTGCGCGTAATGCGTCGCGCCGGGCGGGATCAAGGGCCGCGACGTAGCCCCCGGCCGGTCCAACGCCGGCCGTGAAGGGCTCCCACCAGTCGCCGAAGGTATCGAAGGTGACCCGGACCGTGAGTGTCGCGGGCTCGACGAGCCGCAGCCTGGCCCGTTCGAACAGCGTCACGAGCTGACCTTTCCGTGCACCGGCAAGGCCCGACTCGTCCGGAGCATCCGGGTCAAGGTCGGCAACGGCTCGCCAAAACAACGCGAGTGGGCCGCCGCCACCGGCGTGATCCCAGACGCAGGCGGCGACCAGGCCGTCCGGCCGCGTGACGCGCGCCATTTCCGACAGTCCGGCTTGGGGGTCACGCATGAAGTGCACGACGAGCTGAGCCATTGCGAGGTCGAAGCTGTCGTCTTCGAACGGGAGCGCCTCGGCGACGCCACGCCGCACGTCGACGTCCGGCAGGCGCGAGTGGATGGCGGCGACGAACTGCTCCGACGGATCGATCGCGGACACCGCCGGCGAGCCCAATCGCGCCACCAGTTCCCCGGTCAGCGCGCCCGGACCACAACCGACGTCGAGTGCCCGTTGCGTCGCGCCGGCACCGACCAACGCCACGAATTCGGCCGCCAGCGGCCGGGAGAATCGGCCCATGAACCGGTCATATGCCTCAGCACCCACATCGAAGCTCATCCGGTGAACCTAGGCCCGCCTGCGGCGGCAATCAACACCGTCGGCTGACTGCCGGGATCGCCACCGTCGGCCGGCGTCGGCGATCAGGATGCCGCGGCGCCCTGCAACCACTTTCCACCGTACGGGCTACGGTATTTGGATAGTCGACCGAGGAGGTCCCGTGGCCGATGCGTCGCGAGTAGAGGATCTGCGCCCAGGCGACCATGCTTGCCTGACGTTCAGCGATGGCGAGGAACGTCTCGATCTCGTCGCCGCAATCGTCCGCGATGGACTGCAATCCGGACAACGCGTGCTTTGCGTGACGGATACCCTCTCGCAGGTCGCATTGACCGGCGAGCTGACGGGGCGTGGGGTGGCGCTCGGGGATGCCACCGAGTCGGGCCAGATGCTCGTGATGCGCACGGCCGAGACATTCCTCGTGGACGGGTCGTTCACCACCCAGCGCGTCGTCGACCTGCTGGCGGCGCAGATCTCCCAGGCGGCGGCCGAAGGGTTCTCCGGCCTGTGCATCACCAGCGACATGTCGTGGGCTCTGCGTCCGGTCGCGGGGCTGGACCAGCTCATGAACTACGAGTCGAGGCTCACCGATCTCGTCGCCGAGACCAACGCCACCGCGGTCTGCCAGTACGACCGGCAGTCCTTCGACACCGTCACGCTCGCCGGCGTCGCCGCCCATCACGGCTTCGCCCTTGCGGCGGCCACCTATCACGACGATGCGTTCCTGCGGATCTGTCGCCAATATCAGCCGCCCGGCATACGTGTCTCGGGCGAAATCGACTACCGGCGCGCCGAGCCACTCACGCTCGCTCTGACCGAGGCTCTGGCCCTCGACAACCACTTGTACCTGAACCTCGGCTCGCTCGATTTCATGGATGGGAGTATCGCCGGCGTCATCATGCAAGCGGCGGCGAGCCTCGGTCCGAACCAGCGAATGACGGTGCGGTGCCAAGCGCACGCCGGCAAGGTGTTCCATGCGCTGGGGTTGCCAGATCAGTCGAATGTCACGGTGGTGGTCAGCGATGACCAATAGTGGCCGCGATGATCATCGCATCCTCGATTCGTCGAATGCGAGCGGATCGTCCGGGGCGAGCGGATCCTCGGGCGCAAACGGATCGTCCGGGGCGAGAGGATCCTCGGGGGCGGCAGAGTTGGAACTCGTCTCGCTGGATTTCGAAGAACACAACCTGCACGGGCTGCGGCAAACCGTCACGGCCCACGCCGCTACCGTCCTGACCGATGACCGGATCGACGACATGGCTCTGATCGCCGTTGAGCTCGCATCCAACGCGATCCGGCACGGTGGCGGTCGCGGGCGGCTACGGCTCTGGACCACTGCGGACGCCATTTACTGCCAGGTCACCGACGATGGACCAGGCTTCCCCGACAGCAAATATCCCGCCGCGCGGCGGCCCGAACCCAGCGCCTCGGGCGGTCGCGGGCTGTGGCTCGTGCTCCACTTCTCCGACGCCATCACCGTCGACAACGACGTCGATGGCGGCGCGACGGTGACGGCAATGATCGCCACCGGCGACCGTACGTCACCATCAAAACCCTGAACGGGCCCCGCGTACGTGGACGTGGTGACCGCCGTCATCCAGCGGGGATTATGGGCGTGAGGGCGTCGGCGGGGTGATGTAGTCCTCCAGCAACGCCGGCGTGAGACCGGCCTTGTGGATCGCGGTCAGGGCGGCCAACACGTCGGCAGGGAACGTCGAGCGGAAGTGCATGAGGATGATGTCGCCCGGTTTGATCTTGTGGACGGAGGTCTGGTAGAAGACCCTCCCGTTCCGTACCGTCTCCGACCAGTAGAACGTGGCCGTCAGCCCGCAGTCATGGACGACCCGCAGCGTCGTCTGGTCGTAGTCGCCGAATGGCGGCCGGAACAAGACCGGCGCCCGACCGAACGAGTGCGTCAACATCGTGCGCGCACCGCATATCTCGTGTTTCTGAAAGTCTTCCGACCGGCCGCGAAGGATCGGATGCGTCAGGGTGTGATCTTCGATCACTCCGCCGTCGGCCACCAACTTCTTGAAGAACGACGGATTGCGCGCGGCCACCGGACCGATGAGGAACATCGTGAACGGGATATGCGCCGCGTGCATCACCGTGAGTTCTTCGGGCATCGTAACGATGCCGTCGTCGATCGTCAGGAACGCGACCTTCGACGTGACCGGCAGTCGATAGAAGATCGGTGCCGAGGATCCGCCGGTGATGTGGACCGGCAGCGCCTTCGGAGGGGCCGCGAACACCGGCAGCTTGGCTACCAACTTCTGCAGTGCGGTCAACGGTTTCGTCGACGTAGGACTCGGCGGTTGAACCGCGCGGTGCGCGGCGGTCGGCGACGTAGCCCCGCTACGCGGTGACGCCGGCGCGCTTCCCGTGCATGCGGCGAGCGCCATGACTGCCGCGGCGAGGACGGTCAGTGCCAGACGACGTCGGGTTGCTCGACGCCGGATGCGGTGCGTGCGGGACGGCACGCGCTGACAGTAGCCAGCCCCCGAGTTTCATGCCGTCCGCCACGCGCATACCGGATCAAATACCACCTGACCGGGAACTGTACGGAACTTGGCCGGTGTGTGGCGCCATCGGCACCCAAGTTCCGTACAACAGCGGCGGCCACGGACGAGTCGCCTCAGTGGGCGAGACCGACGGCCTGGCGGATAGTCTCGCGCTGTTCCAAAACGCGCAGCATGCACTGCGCCACGTCGGCCCGGGAGATGCTCCAGCCACCCGGGATGTTGCGCCCGATCGCGGTACGGTACGCGCCGGTCAACGGCTTGTTGGTGAGTTTCGGCGGCCTTACAGCGGTCCAGTCGAGGCCGCTGTCACGAAGCACGTCCTCCATCCGGGCAACATTGGCGTACTGGCGACGGAAGGCCGTGCGGGCGAACGGGGCGAAGAGGTGACGCATGAAGAATCCGTCGCCGGGATCGTGCTGCGGCGGATTCGGCCGGCCCGGTGACGGCACAGTGCCGATCGGCGCCGCGCTGACCGCCACGATGCGCCG
>DATCXD010000052.1:0-13585 GCA_036566005.1 Micromonosporaceae bacterium
GCCTGGTCGCGCCGGCCGCTCGGGGACCCGTCGCGCTGCCGGCCACTCGTGGGGCTGCCGTTGGTCGCACCATCCCGGCCGGCCGGGCCGCGGCCGCCCGTGGTCGACGATCCACTCATGTTGGGTCCCCGTGCTGTCGAATTTCAGGTCGCGCCGCACGTCGTTTGCCGCGTGGGCTCGACCTGCAGCGTACGGGAGAATTTAAGGGCATTTGAGCGCTTCGCGAGGATGGCCGTCACCGGACGGCGCAGCCGCTCGGCGTCGATGCGGCCGCCCTCGTCTCCGGCTCCCACCAGCGCGAGGGGTGCCCGCGTGTGGTCAGGGTGCGGACGATCGGCCAGTATGGTCGTCATGAGTGTGCCCTTGGCGGGCGAGCCGGACGCCGCCGTGTCGGATCGACCGGTCCGGCCGAGATCGCCGCGCCGACCCCGCCGGGCCCGTATCGCCGCATTGTTCGTCGGCGTCGTCGTCGGGCTCTTCGGGTTGTTCGCGTTTCCGGCCGGGGCCGCCCAGGCACACGCAGCATTGATCCGGACGAGCCCCGCCCAGGGCTCGATCGTCACGAGCGCGCCGAGCGAAATCGTGGTCACGTTCTCCGAGGCCGTACAGCCGGTGGCGACGCGCATCATGGTGATCGCTCCGGACGGCAAGCGCATCGATTCCGGCAGCCCGCGGGTGCAGGGCGACGACATGCACATCCCGGTGCGTACGAACGTGCCGGGCGGGACCTACCTGGTCAGCTACCGGGTGATCTCGGCTGACAGCCACCCGGTCGGTGGCGGTTTCACGTACTCGGTCGGCGCCCCCTCACCCGGCGGCGCGCCGAAGCCGGTCAACGGTGGCGAGACGGACAAGGTCGTCGCGACCAGTGTCTCGGTCATGCAGTTCGTCGGCTTCGTCGGTCTAATTCTCGTGCTGGGTCCGGCGATGGTGCTGATCGCGCTGTGGCCGCGCCGGCTCGATCGCCGCCAGCCGATCCGGATCGTGTACGGCGGGCTCGGCCTGATCGGGGTGGCCACGATCGCCGGGCTCTACCTGCAGGCTCCGTACGACAGCGGGGGCAGTCTCACGTCGGTCACCGGCGCCGACCTGTCCGACGTGTTCGACTCGCACTTCGGGCAGGCGAACCTGGTCCGGCTCGCGCTCCTGTTGATCATGGGCTTCCTGCTGCGCCCGGTTCTGGCCGGCAAGGGTACGAAGACGGAGCACATCCTGCTAGCGGTGCTCGGAACGGTCGGTGTCGGCACCTGGGCGCTCGCCGGCCATCCGGGTGCCTCCGACGTCGCACCGTTGACCACGGTCGCCGACATCGCGCACCTGGCGAGCGTGGGCATCTGGCTCGGTGGCCTCGTCATGCTGGCGGCGTTCCTCCTGCGCCGGGCGAATGTGCGCGAACTCAGCGCGATCCTGCCGGTGTGGTCGAACTGGGCGATGCTTGCCGTCACGGTGCTGGTGCTGTCCGGCACCGCGCAGGCGCTGATCGAGATCGGCACCGTGCACGCGTTGCTGCACACGACGTACGGGCAGCTGGTCATCGCGAAGGTGCTGTTGCTGTTGGTGATTCTCGCGTTCGCTCAGGTCGCCCGCCTCCTCGTGCAGCGACATGCGGGCGTACCGGCGGCATTGCTGGCCGACGCCGACGCCGACGCCGACGCCGACGTCGCCGGAACCGATGCATCGGCGGAAGAGGCTCAGGTCCCGGTGAGCGTGGGCGCCCTCATCGGCGGGGACCGCGGCGTGCACGCCGCCATCCGACACGACGACGCTGGCTCCGGCGGCAGCGGCGCGGGTTTAGGCAACTGTGCTGGTTCAGGCGGCGGTGCTGGTCCAGGCGGCGGTGCTGGTCCAGGCGGCGGCGCTGGTTCAGGCGGCGACGGCCCGGTGTCCGCGGAAGCCGACGACCATGGAAGCGGCGGCGATGACGAACACGACGGCGACAACGAATACGAAGACGACGAGAACACCGATGAATACGAAGAATTCGAGGACGAGGTCGATGACGACGAGTCGGCTGAGGCTGCGCCGAGCCGTGGTCTGGACGCCGGCATCCTGCGCCGGCTCCGGCGGTCGGTGATGATCGAGATCGCGGTCGCGGTCGCGGTGCTCGTCGCGACGGCCATCCTCGTGCAGTCGTCGCCCGGTCGGGCCGCCGACGCCAACGCCAACCTCGACGCGGCATCGCAGGGCCTGGTCACGCTGAACAGCCCGATCTACTCGCTGCAGGTCGACTTCTCGCAATCCGGCAACAACACCGAGATCCACCTCTTTGCGTCGAATCTCCAGGGCGTGCCCGTCAAGATCGAAGAGTGGAAGGTGACGGCCACGTTGCCGTCGAAGAATCTCGGCCCGATCCCGGCCGGCGTCACCGCGATCACCGACTCGCACGCGATCGGCGAGATCAACCTGACCGTGCCGGGGCGGTGGACGTTCTCGTTCACGCTGCGAACATCCGACGTCGACGAGGCGACCGTGCAGACCACGGTGCCGATCAACTGATCGGCGCGCCGGTCGAGGCACGCGACCACGCGGCACGCACATCAGCGCGACGGCCGGGCCACCATATCGGTGGCCCGGCCGTCGCTTGTCTGGCTTGTCTGGATCATCTGGCTAGAACGGTTACGACGCGGACGAGCTGGCCTCGTCCTGGCGCGTCTCGACGATGTGCGTCGGCGTGTTGTGTACGGCCGGGATGCTGCCCAGCCGGCCGGCTTGGAAGTCCTCGAACGCGGTGATGAGTTCGGCCCGGGTGTTCATCACGAACGGTCCCATGAACGCGACCGGCTCCCGGATCGGGCGACCGCCGAGCAGCAGCACGTCCAGGTTCGGCGACCGGCTTTCCTGCTGCTTGTCGGCCGTGATCGTGATCGTGTCACCGTTGCCGAACACGGCAAGCTGACCCGTCTGGAACGGACGGGTGTTCGGGCCGACCGAGCCGCGCCCGGCCAGGCCGTACGCCAGCGCGTTGAAGTCCGACCGCCACGGCATGGACAGCTCCGCGCCCGGGCTGAGCGTCGCGTGGATCAGGGTGATCGGCGTGTAGGTCGATCCCGGGCCGGCATGGCCCGCGACGTCGCCGGCGATCACGCGGAGCAGGGCGCCGCCGTCCTCGGAGGCGAGCAGTGCCGACTCGTTGGCCCGCAGGTCCTGGTAACGCGGCGGGACGAACTTCTGCGCCCGGGGCAGGTTCACCCACAGCTGGATGCCGTGGAAGAGGCCGCCGCTCACGACGAGCTCCTCGGGCGGCGCCTCGATATGCAGGATGCCGCCGCCGGCCGTCATCCACTGGGTGTCGCCGTTGGTGATCACCCCGCCACCACCGTTGGAGTCCTGGTGGACGAACGTGCCATCCATGATGTACGTCACCGTCTCGAACCCACGGTGCGGGTGCCACGACGTCCCCTTGGGCTCGCCGGGGGCGTAGTCCACCTCGCCCATCTGGTCCATGTGTACGAACGGGTCGAGATCGGCGAGGTCGACACCGGCGAACGCGCGGCGCACCGGGAACCCTTCGCCCTCGAAGCCGCTCGGCGCCGTCGTGACCATGCGAACCGGCCGCTGGCGGGCCGCCACCGGGTCCGGCGTGGCCAGGCGCGGCAGCACGGTGATGTCGGAAACGGTGACCGCTGGCATGATGTCCTCCCTGTATTTCCACGGTAGTCCGCCCACTGCTCGGGCGGGCCTCCGAAGGCCAAATTACTTGACGCGGAAAGTATCTGCCTGCCGGAACAACGGACCGGGCCCGGTTATGCCCGCGTGTCCGACGCCACACCGCCCAGCGAACCGGGAGCCCGTCGCGCTCAGGTACGGGTCAAGGCGATCACCGGGATGATCCGGGTCGTCTTCTTCTCGTACTCGGCGAATCCCGGATTGAACGCGGCCTGCTCGGCGTAGACGTCGTCGCGGTCGGCGCCGTGCAACTCGGTCGCGATGGCGCCGAACGTCTCGGTGCCGACCTCGACCGTGACTTTCGGTTGGGCCTTGAGATTGTGGTACCAGGCGGGGTTGATCGGGCGCGCGTTGAATGACGCGAACACATAGAGCGTGTCGCCGCGCCTGAGGTAGGCCAACGGATTAACGCGCTCGGCGCCGGACTTCGCGCCGGTTGTGTGCAGCAACAGGAGCGGCTGCTTCGCGAATGCCTTGGCCGTGCCGCCGTTGGCGCGGAACTCCTTGATGATTTCGTCGTTCCAGTTGTTCGGCATCGTCGTCTTGCTCTCCTTGTCGAATCACCACGGTGTTGCGTCACGTGCATGCCCCGTCAACGTAGCTCGCGGGCCCGGTGCCGGCGCGGTGCGTTCGCGGCACGCTGCCGCGCCGCCTCGTAGAGAACGACGGTCGCGGCGCTGGCCGCGTTCAGCGAGCTCGCGGAGCCGGTCATCGGAATCCGTACGGTCACGTCGCAGGCGTCCCGCCACGCCGCCGACAGCCCGCTGGTCTCGTTGCCGATCACCACGTACGTCGGACCGGTCAAGTCGGCGTCGGCCACGTCGACATCGCCGTGTTCGTCGGTCGCGACCAGTTGAGGTCGCTCGGCCGGCGCAACGGCGTCCCGCCAAGCCAGTACCTCGCGATGCGACGGCATCCGGACAACCGGGATGGCAAACAGTGAGCCGGCACTGGCACGAACCGACCGGGGGTCGTACGGATCGGCCGCGTGTCCGGTCACCACGACGCCGTCCGCGCCGAAGGCGTCGGCCGACCGGATCAGCGTCCCGATGTTGCCCGGCCCCGTCGGACGGTCGAACACGACGCCGAGCGCGGACCCACCCGCAGACCCGCCCGCGGAGCCGATCGGCGGACCGCCTCCGCCGGCCAGCCGCGCCAGTGAGTCCGGTGGCAGCGCGGCCACAGCGATCAGCTCGGGCGCTCCCTCGCCCTTCTCACCCAGTTCGGCCATCAGTTCGGTGGCGAGCGCCGCGTGCACGGGATTGCCGGCGACTTCCGCGGACAGGACGTCGTGGGCCCATGTCGACAGGTCGCGATCGGCGTCGTAGAGCAGCGCCGTCAGCGGCCGGTCGAAGCGAAGGGCGACGCTGATCGGGCGGACGCCGTGCACCAGGAACTCGCCGGCCCGCTGCCGCTTCGTACGGTTGCCGAGCAACGCCTGCCACTGCTGGAAGCGGGCGTTTCGCGTCGTGATGCGCAATGGTGGCGGCATGGGTCTCCCGGGCGCCGGTGACTCCGCTCGCCGGAGCACGCCGCTGTTACTCGCCGGTCGCGAAGTGGTTAGGTGTAGACCGTAGTCCAGCCAACGAGAGGCGTCGCGATGATCACACGGACCGGACGTGAATACCACCTCGCCAGCCGACCGGTTGGCTGGCCGACACCGGCGAACTTCGCACTCGTCGACGTCGAGGTGCCCGAGCCGGGCCCGGGTCAGGTGCTGGTCCGCAACACGTACCTGTCGGTCGATCCGTACATGCGCGGGCGGATGAACGACGTCAAGAGTTACGTGCCGCCGTTCCAGGTCGGTCAGGTGCTCGACGGCGGGGCGATGGGCGAGGTGATCGCATCCGGCAGCGATCAGGTGCCGGTCGGTGCGACGGTCGTGCACAACTTCGGCTGGCGCGAACTCGCGCTCTTCGACGCGAAATACGCCCAGGTCGTCGATCCGTCCGCGACGCCGAGTCCGGCCACCTATCTCGGCGCGCTCGGCATTCCGGGACTCACCGCCTACGTCGGGCTGATCGACATCGCGAACATGCATGAGGGCGATGTGGTGTTCGTATCTGGTGCCGCCGGCGCCGTCGGCAGCATCGCCGGCCAGCTCGCGAAGATGCGCGGTGCCTCGCGGGTCATCGGCAGCGCCGGCTCGGCCGCGAAGGTCAGGCACCTCATCGACGACCTCGGTTACGACGCGGCCTTCAACTACAAGGACGGCCCGGTGCATCCACAACTCGCCGCGGCGGCGCCGGA
This sequence comes from Micromonosporaceae bacterium, assembly GCA_036566005.1. Classification (GTDB taxonomy): domain Bacteria; phylum Actinomycetota; class Actinomycetes; order Mycobacteriales; family Micromonosporaceae; genus DASQPR01. The sequence goes on from DATCXD010000052.1 coordinate 5,917, forward strand.
CGGCATCGACGTCTACTTCGACAACGTCGGTGGCGAACACCTCGTGGCCGCTCTGTCGGCGCTGCACACGTTCGGACGGGTCGCGCTGTGCGGCGCGATCGCCGCGTACAACGCGACCGAAGCACCGGTCGGACCGCCGAATATAGGTCTTGCCATCACCAAACGCCTGACGTTGCGCGGCTACATCGTCACCGATCATCGGGACCGGACTCCGGCGTTCGTCGAGGAAGTCGGCGCGTGGATCCGCGACGGCCGCATCGTGTGCACCGAAACGGTGGTGGACGGTTTCGAGAACACGCCGGATGCTTTCATCGGTCTCCTGCGCGGCGACAACGTCGGCAAGATGGTCGTCCGCGTCTGACGGTGCTCACGGTGTTGCGTACCAACGGATTGGCGTCATGACCGCGACCGGAACGGCGGCCTATGGCGCATGTCGCGACCTTCCGCCGACGGTGATCGCGGCGGTAGACCTGGCTCGCCGCACCGGATTCGGGACGTCCTGCCGTCCCGAGCAGGGCGAACTGCTGCGGATCCTGGCCCGCGGGGTCGGCCCGGGCGTGATCGGCGAGACCGGCACGGGGTGCGGCGTCGGCCTCGCATGGCTCGCGAGCGCCGCACATCCGGACGCACGCATCGTCAGCATCGAGCGCGAGGCGGAGCGTGCGACCGCCGTCGCGCGCATGCTTCACGACGATCCGCGGGTACGGGTGTGCCGCGGCGACTGGAGCGAGCTGCTGGGCCACGGACCGTTCGATCTGTTGGTGCTCGACGGCGGCGGTCAGGGCAAGCGCGATGAACCACCGCTCGATCCCGTCGCGTGGATGCGCCCCGGCGGACTGATTGTCATCGACGACTTCACCCCATCGACGCAGTGGCCGCCGATGTGCGGCGATCAGGTGGACACGGCGCGGCTGTACTGGCTGGAGCATCCGGCCGTACGAGCGACGCAGATCCCACTCGCCCCCGACGCTGCGACGATCGTTGCCGCCGTTGTCGGGATCACGCCGCTCGATTGATTGCTATGGTCGTGGGATACGCGCGCCGGCGGCTGGCGATCCGGCTAGCTCAGGCCGAGCCAGATGCCGATGCCGGCGGCGAGCACGACGGCGACGAGCGCGGCTAGACCGATCAATCGATTTTGCGGAAGTCGCAGGCGCTTGCTCGATCGCGGTGCCGGCGCGAGACGGTGACTCACCGGGCGGCTTCGCTGGGTCGGGATCAGTGGCCGGCTGCCGACTGGCGTCTCGGTCGTCGCCGTGGGCGATTGCGACGGCCGCGATTCCGGCGCTGCGAGCCATGCAGTGCCGGCCGCGAACAGCACTACGGCCGTGACATCATCGCCGCTGCCGTCGCTCGACGCACAGTCGCGCACCCACTGCGGCAACGCCCTGGCCACCCAACCGTCGCCGTGCCGTTGGATCAACGTGGCCAGGTCGGAGCCGAACGCATCGGCCCAGTTCTGGCCGCGCTGCGCATTGCCGAAACCGTCGGTCGCCAGCATGACGGCGCCGATCGGCTGCTCGGCCGCCCGAACGACGCCGTAGCGGATCGAGTCGACCGCGTCGGGCTGGCACAGGCTGGTCGTACGGAGACCGTCCAGACGCGGGTCGGACGGCACCGGGCGCCGCACCGTCCCATCCGGCGCGACGACGAACAGATCGCCGTCGCCGAGTTGCAGACAAGCGAGCCAGGCGCCGGTCGCGATCGCGACGAGCAGCGTTGCGCCGTAGCCGTAGACCAGATCGATGAACGACGCGTCCGGTTCGAGCCCGGCGGCCATCCGCTCGTCGTCGGTGACCGGGCGCTCCTCGATATCCCGGCGTACGTGCTCGCGCCAGACGGACACGACGGCGGGGGCAAGCCGACCAAGGACTTCCTCAACCGCCTCGGCGTCGCCGGCGGCGGCGATCTCGACGGCGGAGCCCGATCCGAGGCGTGCCGCGACGGCCACGGCGATCTCCGCCCCTTCAGCGCTGCGGAAGTGCCGCGCATGACCATGGCCGTCGGCGACCGCGACGACGACGGACGGTTCGTCGCGGTCGAGGACGGTCGCCGGTGCCACGGCCCAGGCATCCTCGTAACGCATGTGCCGCGCGACATGATGCGCACCGGTCGCGTCGGCCGCGGCGACCCGCCATCGAACGGCCGTTGTCCGCGCATCGGTCTTGGGTGCCGTCATGTCCGGGGTGCCGTCATCATGCGTTCCGGTTGTTCTGACGCCACCACGCGTCGAGATCGGCGAACGCTTGAGTCGGAGCGGACTCGGCCACGAGGATCGTGCGCTCGGCGTCGTCGGTCCACACGTAGTAGTGGTTCTCCGAGCTGTCCGAATAGCACTCCAGAGTGCCGGCCCGGACATCGGGTGTGGCGATCGTGTGCCATTCGACGCTGCCGTAGGTGGCCGCCGGAGGACACTTGCCCTCGGCCGCATTCGGATCGAACTTGACAAATGCGTTGAACGCCTCGACGCCGCGCTCATAGGTCGTCTGATCCGCGAACTGGTAGCCCCACACCTGAAGGTAGGGCAGCCGTGCGTTGGCCGGCTCCTGGCAGGCGAAGTAGGCGCTGACGTCGGAGAGGAACGGGTCGTCGTCGGTGGTGCTACAGGCCGGCAGATTGACGTCGGCCGGCATCACCGCGGCCAGCGGTGGCGCGGTCGCCCGAGTGGTGTCCGTTCTCGATGCCGTGGACGATGCCGTCGCCCCGCCGGTCGGTTGGACACTTGGCTGGCCGGTCGGATGGCCCGGGGTCGCCGTGGGCGCCGAACCGGCGACACATCCAGTCGCCGGACAGCCGGCGCGTGCGGTCATATGGATGATCGAAATGGTGGCGACGGTGATCACGACGGCGATCACCGTACCGACGATCAGGGCTCCGCGAGCACGGGCATGCCCGGGCTTGGTGTCATCGTCGGCATCGCCCGGCCGGGCCAGGTTGTCGTCGGTGATGTCGTCGAGCAGCCGACCGCGGTTCGGTTGCACCTTCGCGGCCGCTCGACCGGTGTAGGCCGGCGCCTCGATCCGGGGAGCCGGGTCACCCGGATCGCCATCGTCGGCAGTCACCCGGAGCGGGTTGTCAACGTCGTCGGGGGCAACGTCGGACACGAAACCCCCTCGCACGGGTCATCTTGCGCAATGCGCAAGCCACGCGGCACCCACCGCGGGACCGGCGGCGGGGAACCGCGACACGTCATGATGGCCGTAACCATGGCGGCCGCATAACCGGACAACTAACTGCTCGGTGCCGACCTACGGTGCATTGTTCCGCTCGGGCCATCCGCAGACAAGGCCACAATGGTGCCCTGTCCGGACGGGTGGCGATCCGTATGTTCGCGTACCTGATCGGCCTAGCTCGATCTGACCGTGCTTACAGCGTCAGAGCGGCAGAGCGGCCAGCGCGGCCGCGGCGGCGGGGGTCGCGCCGGCGAGCAACTCGGCGACCGCCTGTCCGCACGCGCTCGATGCTCCGTAGGTGCAGATCTGTGTCGGGGCAAGCGCCCCGGCCGGCACACCCATCTCGACGACGACCGCATCCGGCCGGGCGGCGAGCAGATGCTTGAGCGCGTTGCGCATCCATACGTGACGGTGGGCATCACGCACGACCGCGACGATCGGTCGTCCACCGGCCGCCCACACCTGTGCGTCCATCACCTCGGCAACGGCGGCGTCGCCCTCGAGCTGGGTCTCGGTGAGGCGTACGCCGGTGGCGCCGCCGATCAGGTTCGACAGCGGGGCAAAGACGCCCCACGGTGTTCCGGCGCCGATCGCCATATTCATCGTGGGGGACAACTCGACCACGTGCGGCGGCGCGGTGAACGGCCACGGTACGCCTTCGGGGCCGGCGGTCACCCGGACTGCTCGGCGGGCCGCGACCAAACCCGGGTGTACGCAGCCAGCGCCCGCCGGTGGTCGGCGCAACCGGGCCGTCCGCGACCAGGCCGCCAGGGCATCCACGCGCGTGGCGGCGTCGGCCAGCCGTTGCTCCGACAATGAGCCGTCGATGACAGCGCGGACGATCGCGTCCCGCAGCGTCACGGCCGTGGCCTCGTCATAGTGCTCACCGCCGACGCAGACCGCGTCGACGCCGGCGGCCAACGCGGCAACGGTCGCGCCACCGAGTCCGTAGCGTCGAGCCACCGCCTGCATTTCGATCCCATCGGTGACGATCAGACCGTCGAACCCGAGTTCGCCCCGGAGCAGCTCGGTCAACACGGGATAGCTCAGCGTGGCCGGCCGATCCGGATCGATCGCCGGTACGACGAGATGGCCGGTCATGATCGTCGCGACGCCGGCATCGATGGCCGCTCGGAACGGTAGGAGCTCACCGGCCGCGAGTGCGTCCCGATCCGCCGCGATCACCGGCACGTCGTGGTGCGAGTCGACGGCGGTGTCGCCGTGACCGGGAAAGTGTTTGGCGCATGCGGCCACACCAGCGGACTGCAGGCCGCGAATCCAGGCGACGGCATGGCGAGCGACGAGATGCGGATCGGAGCCGAACGCGCGCACGCCGATCACCGGATTGTCCGGGTTAGAGTTGACGTCGGCGTCGGGGGCGAAGTCGAGCGTTATGCCGAGGCCGGCCAGTTCCTGACCCAGATGGCGGGCGACGGCCGCCGTCAGGTCGACGTCGTCGGCGGCGCCGAGCGCGAGGTTGCCGGGGCGCGAACTGCCACTGTGCGCCTCCAGGCGCGTCACGTCGCCGGCCTCCTCGTCGATGCAGATGATGACGTCGTCGGATTCGGCCCGCAGTGCCCTGGTGAGGGCCGCGACCTGCTCCGGCGTGTCGATGTTTCGTGCATATAGGAGGACCGAACGCAGGCCGCCCGCGATCCGTCGACGGATCCAGTCCGGGGGCATGGTGCCCTCGAAGCCGGGTTGGAGGACGGCATCAGCGAGCCCGGCGAGACGTCGGTCCATCGCTGGCCCTCCATGCGGCTAGGTGTGGTCAACTCACGGCCCCCGTGTCCGGCCGGTTTCAGGAAACATTGTTGACAGTGGTTCCGGTAATAGTCAAGAAACCTTTCAGTTCTACCTCGTGAGTCGGCGCGCACTGATGGTCGTACATGTGTTCGAATATGCAGATGGAACGCAGGAAGTTCTGGTGGAATGGCAAGTGGGGCCGTCTCGCGCGGCGCGACGTCCTGCTCTATGAAGACGGTGGCGTGTGGTGGGTCGAGGCGCGTGAGGGCGGCGCCGAGGGTCGCAGTCGCTGGTTCGAGTTCGTCGACGAGGACGCCGCGACGGACTGCGTCCGGATGCTCGTTGCCGGGACGGAGCGGTGGCGAGAGCTGTAGCAGGCACCCATCGGGGCGTCGGCGCAACGGATCGTCAGGTTGACCGGCCAGGACGCAACGAAAAGCTGCCGATGCGCAAGACACAGGCGTGCAATGAGGCGGTGATCCCGAATAACGTCGGATACACACGCGCAAGGCGCCCACGACCGCCGCCCAGTTCACTGTGGCGGATACCGTCGTAGCTGCAACCGCCGTTTTTGCAACTGAGGGCATTGGCAGCTGAGTTTTGGCAGCTCAGGGTGTGGCAGCTCAGGGCGGCGTACGGTGCCGATGCACCGGACGGTCGGCACGTTGGATTCCGGAGGCAGACGATGACCACGACAACCGAGCACACCACGGGAGAGCGGTCAGCCGCCGTCGGATCGGCCGGACATACCGCGGCGGCGCTGGTCGAGGCCGAGGCTTGGACGGCACATAATTACCATCCGCTGCCCGTCGTGATCGCCGATGCGGACGGCGCCTGGGTCACCGACGTGGACGGACGTCGTTATCTCGACTGCCTGGCCGGATATTCGGCCCTCAACTTCGGCCACCGCCACCCGGACCTGATCGCGGCCGCCCACGCGCAAGTGGATCGGGTGACACTCACCAGCCGCGCCTTCGTGCACGACCAGTTCGGGCCGTTCTGTCACGAGCTCGCCGAACTGTGCGGCACCGACCTCGTTCTTCCGATGAACACCGGTGCCGAGGCGGTGGAGACCGCGATCAAGGTCGCCCGCAAGTGGGGTTACCAGATCAAGGGCGTGCCGGACGGGTGCGCGAAGATCATTGTCGCGGCCGACAACTTCCACGGGCGTACGACGACGATCATCAGCTTCTCCACCGACCCCGACGCGCGAAACGACTTCGGTCCGTACACGCCGGGCTTTGTCATCGTGCCGTACGGAGACCTGGACGCGCTGACCGCGGCGATCGACGACGACACGGTGGCCGTGATGATCGAGCCGATCCAGGGCGAGGCAGGCGTCATCGTGCCGCCCGCGGGTTACCTCGCCGGTGTCCGCGATGTCACGGCCGCGCGTCGCGTGCTGTTCATCGCCGATGAGATCCAGTCGGGACTCGGCCGCACCGGAACGAATTTCGCGGTCGAACACGATGGCGTCGTCCCCGACATGTACATCCTCGGCAAGGCCCTCGGCGGCGGCGTCGTTCCGGTCTCGGCGGTCGCCGGATCGCACGAGGTCCTCGGCACGCTCAAGCCCGGCGAGCACGGATCGACCTTCGGTGGCAACCCGCTCGCGTGCGCCGTCGGTCGCGCCGTGATCGCGCTGCTCAAAACCGGTGAGTATCAGTCCCGGGCGGCGGAACTGGGCCAGCGGCTGCACGACCGACTCGGCTCGCTTGTCGGGCGCGGCGTCACCGCCGTACGTGGAAAGGGTCTGTGGGCCGGCGTCGATATCGACCCGGCGCTGATGAACGGCCGGGAGGCAAGCGAGCGGCTGATGGCGCTCGGCGTGCTCGCAAAGGATACGCACGGATCGACGATCCGGCTCGCCCCGCCGCTGTGCATCACCGCCGACGAGGTCGACTGGGCGGTCGACCGGCTGGCTCAGGTGCTGACTGAGGCCACCGCGGGCTGAGCGGGCCGGGCCAATTGGGCGCTGGCGGTGGCCGGCGCTCCCAGGATCATTTAGCGTCCGGGCGGCGCCACATCAGCTGATTCGGCGGCATCCGACCCGACCTCGGCTGATCGGGCGCTGTCGGCCCGCCGCGCCATATCGGTACGTGCCACCGTGCCCATGTCGTCCGGCCGGGCTTGGTCGTGCGGTCGCGCTTGGTCGTGCGGTCGGGCTTGGTCTCGGTGCGAGCCGACCATTCGCATCTCTCGTGTGCTGAGCGACAGCGCATGGGCCGGCGGCGGACCGAGCGGAGACCGTCGGCTGCTGGTGGTGGACCGTACGGCCGGGTCTGCCGGCGCCCGCGGCATAGGTGGCTCCGCGGCGAGAACGGCCGGGTCGACCCGCAGCGCGAATTCGTCCTCGCCCATGATGTTCAGCGCGCAGAACAACAGGCACACCAACGCGGCGATGGACATGAGCAGGATCGGCAATACGAAGATCGTGGGCTGGACGCCCGGCACCTGATGTGGCATGTCGTCGATCTGGATTCGCAGGGCCATCATCGCCGTGTAGTGCATGCCGGTGACGGCGATCGCCAGCACCGCCGCGGCGCCGAGGAAATGCAGGCCCCGGCGCGCGGCGAGGGTGAACCAGAGTGCGGTCGTCGACGCGACGACGGATATGACGATCGACGCGACGAGGAATCGGGGGTCGAAGCCGAACGAGCCGTTGATGTGTACGGCGGCCATGCCGGTGAGGTGCTGCGCGGAGACGCCGATGCCGGTGAGGAAGCCGCCGACGAGCAGGCGGGGCACGG
>DATCXD010000062.1:0-2318 GCA_036566005.1 Micromonosporaceae bacterium
GGCCAGGGACTCGCGGCGGGTAGCGAGCCGGTCCGCGACAGCGGACAAGGCGAGTGCCGCCGGCGCGGTCGGTTCCGCGATCACGATCGGGATCCCCGCGTCACCCGACTCCCGGACACGGGTGTCGAGTGGAATCTGACCCAGCAGCGGCACCGATGCTCCGACCGTCCGGGTGAGTGACTCGGCCACGATCGCCCCGCCGCCGGTGCCGAAGATTTCCATCCGTTCCCCGGTCGGCAACTCCAGCCACGACATGTTCTCCACCACACCGACCAGGCGCTGATGCGTCTGCAGAGCGATCGCCCCGGCTCGCTCGGCCACCTCGGCGGCGGCCGTCTGCGGGGTGGTCACGACGAGGATTTCGGCATTCGGCAGTAGCTGGGCGAGCGAGATGGCCACGTCGCCGGTGCCCGGTGGCAGGTCGAGCAGGAGCACGTCAAGATCGCCCCAGTAGACATCGGCCAGGAACTGCTGCAGAGCGCGGTGCAGCATCGGGCCGCGCCAGACGACCGCGGCGTTGCCGGCGGTGAACATGCCGATCGAGATGACCTTCACGCCTTGCGACTGCGGCGGCATGATCATGTCTTCGACCTGGGTCGGCCGGTCGGTAGTGCCGAGCATGCGGGGCACCGAGTGTCCGTAGATGTCCGCGTCGATCACGCCGACCGACAGGCCGCGACCCGCGAGCGATGCCGCCAGATTCACCGTCACGCTGGACTTCCCGACGCCGCCCTTGCCACTCGCGACGGCGTACACGCGGGTCCGACTGCCAGGCTGCGCGAAGGGGATGACCGGTTCGCCGCCCGCGCCGCCGCGCAGCGAGGCCTGTAGGTCCTTGCGCTGGGCGTCGGACATGACCCCGAACGTGACCGCCACCCGGGATACGCCGGCAACGGCACCGACCGCGGCGGTGATATCCGCCGTGAGCTTGTCCCGCAGCGGGCAGCCAACCACCGTGAGCAGGATGCCGATCGAGCAGACGCCGTCCGCGTCGACGCGGATCGACTCGACCATGCCGAGGTCCGTGATCGGGCGCCGGATCTCCGGGTCATCGACCGTCCCGAGCGCGGCGCGGATCGCGTCTTCAATGGTGGTTGCCGGTGCTGCCATGCTGACCATGCTACGGCGGCGGGCGGAGCATCGACGACGGCGGGCGCTCCGTTGTGGTAGAGGTCGCTCCGTCGCGTCGACTGGACGGATTACCGCCGAGATGGGACTATTTCGTCCGTTCCGCCGCGCGCCTTCGGTAACCCCTTGAGGCGTGCGGCGAACTGCATTTGGCGATCCGGTCGCTGGCGAGCGATCCCGGGAATCCGGCCAGTCCGCTGATCACCGTCCGTGACGGCGGGCCGGCGGCGGCGCGGCGTCCTCGTCGTACGTCCCGGGGTCGACGGGATCGTCGAGCGCTTCGCCGCTCGTACGCTCGGCCCGTCGGGTGGCCCGCTGGCGATCCTTGCGCTCCAGGCGGTAGCGACGCTGGGCCGCTTCGTCGAGCTCTTCGGCCAGCCGGGACAGCTCGGTGCGGACGAAGTCCCGCGTGCTGACCTCGCCCACCGCGATCCGCAGCGAGGCAATCTCGCGGGCCAGATATTCGGTGTCCGCCTTCTGCATGGCGGCCCGGCGCCGATCCTCCTCCATCGACAGGCGATCGCGGTCGGCCTGCCGGTTCTGCGCCAGCAGGATCAGCGGCGCGGCGTAGGACGCCTGCAGCGACAGCAGCAGAGTGAGGAACGTGAACGTGTACGGGTCGAAGCGGTCGTTGCGTGGCGCGAGCGTGTTCCATGCGATCCACACGACGATGAAGACGGTCATGTAGACGATGAACTTCCAGGTACCGATGAATCGCGCGGCGCTCTCCGACCGGCGGCCAAAGGTCTCCGGGTCGAATCGCGGCAGGGCGAGTCGTCGGGGCCGGCGCGGCTGGTCGAGCCGCACGTCCCGACGCGGCTCAGCCACCGGTCGTCCCGTCGTCGTCGGCTCCACTGGGTTCGGTTCCGTTAGCCCTCACGCCGGTGGGACGGGCGCCGTTGGTGTTGGCGCGGGCCTCGGTCGACCCGGCCGCGGCCAGCCGTGCGAGCTCGGTCGGGTGCGCGCCGATGTCGCGGTCCCGCCAGTCGCGAGGCAGCAGATGGTCGAGTACATCGTCGACGGTGACCGCGCCCACGAGGTGACCGAGTGCGTCTACGACGGCGAGCGCGACGAGGTTGTAGGTCGCCATCCGTTGGGTGATCTCGGGCAGCGGGGTTGCCGGGTCGAGCGGGCCGATGTCGTTGTCCACCACGCCGCCGAGCAGCGAGGCTGGCGGCTCGCGCAGAAGC
>DATCXD010000077.1:0-2059 GCA_036566005.1 Micromonosporaceae bacterium
CCGCTCGGCGACCGGCACACCATCGTCGAAGTCGCGATCGACGGTCTCGACGCGGCCCTGCGTGACCTGCCCGTCGTGCTGTCCACGATGGGTCGGGATCTCGACGGCGACCATGCGTACTTCCTGAGCGCGGCCGCCGCCGGACGGCACGCCGCGGCACTGCTCGGCATCGAGCCGCCACTACCCTGATCGGCTCTGATCGGCTCTGATCGGCTCTGATCGGCGACTAGCCGAAAATGACGAACACCGCGATCGCGGCCACCAGCATGACCAGGACGAGCGCAAGGACCCAGGTCGGCACCCGGTGTTCGCCCCGGCGGTTCCGCTCGATCTCGGCGACGATCTTGTCCCGTCGCCGATCCACTCGGCCCCGCACATCCTCCGGACGCGCGAGCCAACGCGGGGCGGCCGGACGGCGGGTCTGTTCCCGCGCCGCCGCGTAACTGTGCAATGCCGCCTGTTCGTCGTCGCCCGCGGTGCCCGGTCTGAGATCGTCGCCCGACGCCGGCATCACATGCTCGCGATGAGCCGCTCGACGCGGTCGTCGTACGCCCGGAACGGGTCCTTGCACAGCACGGTGCGCTGGGCCTGGTCGTTGAGCTTCAAGTGGACCCAGTCGACGGTGAAGTCTCGCCGGCGCTCCTGCGCGTGGCGGATGAACTCGCCGCGCAGCCGGGCGCGGGTCGTCTGCGGCGGCGTCTCCTTGGCTTCGAAGATTTCAAGGTCGCCGGTGACGCGGTCGACCTGGCCGCGCTTCTCCATCACCTGGTAGAGCCCACGGCCACGACGTAGGTCGTGATACGCGAGATCCATTTGCGCGACCCGCGGGTGCGCCATCGTGAGGTCGTGCCGTTCCGCGTAGCGCTCGATCAGCTTGAGCTTCGTGACCCAGTCGATCTCCCGCGCGACGGGTTCGAGGTCGCCGGTCTCGACCGCGCCGAGCACCCGACCCCACAGTTCGACGACGCGCTTGGCCGTCTGGTCGCCGCCGCGCCGCTCGACGAACTCGCTCGCCTTCGCGAAATACTCCTGCTGGATCTCGAGTGCGCTGGCTTCCTTGCCGTTGGCCAGACGGACCTTGCGCCGGCCGGTGACGTCGTGCGACACCTCGCGGATCGCCCGGATCGGATTCTCCAGCGACAGGTCGCGCATCATCACGCCGGCTTCGATCATCCGCAGCACGAGATCCGCGCTGCCGACCTTGAGCAGCGTCGTGACCTCGTTCATGTTCGAGTCGCCGACGATGACGTGCAGCCGCCGGTAGCGCTCGGCGTCGGCGTGGGGCTCGTCACGGGTGTTGATGATGGGCCGGGAGCGGGTCGTCGCGCTCGACACGCCCTCCCAGATGTGCTCTGCGCGCTGTGACAGGCAGAACACGGCGCCGCGCGGCGTCTGCAGCACCTTGCCCGCGCCGCAGATCAACTGGCGGGTGACCAGGAACGGGATCAGGATGTCGGCGAGCCGGCCGAACTCGCCGTGGCGCGAGACGAGGAAGTTCTCGTGGCAGCCGTACGAGTTGCCGGCCGAGTCGGTGTTGTTCTTGAAGAGGTAGATCTCGCCGGCGATGCCTTCGTCGTGCAACCGCTTCTCCGCGTCCACGAGCAGGCCTTCGAGAATCCGCTCGCCGGCCCGGTCGTGCGCCACCAGGTCGTTCAGCGAGTCACACTCGGGCGTCGCGTATTCGGGGTGTGAGCCGACGTCGAGATAGAGGCGCGCGCCGTTACGCAGGAAGACGTTGCTGGACCGCCCCCACGATACGACGCGGCGGAACAGGTAACGCGCGACCTCGTCCGGCGACAGTCGCCGCTGGCCTCGGTACGTGCACGTTACGCCGTACTCCGTTTCGAGCCCGAAGATGCGCCGGTCCATGACACGACAGTAGCCGCAGAAACAGCCAACTGGAAGATCATCCGAGATTACCGGTCACCCGTGTCGGACAGCGGCGTGACGTGCGTCATTCCTTGCGCCGCCGGGCTTACACCCGGACGATCCGCGGCCGAATCAGGAGGTGCGGAATCAGGAGGTGCGGAATCAGGACTCCCCGTCGCCGCCGGCCGCC
>DATCXD010000216.1:0-7616 GCA_036566005.1 Micromonosporaceae bacterium
GCGGACCCGGCGGTCCCGGGCAAGGGCCGGGCGTACCCGGTGGGCCCGGTGGATCCCCGCGCCGGCGTATCCGGCCGCGATGGGGACGCATCGCGCTCGTCGTGGGCGTGGTGCTTGCGTTGGTCGCCGGTGGGATCGCGCTCAGCGGGTACGTCTTCGTCAAGCACCTCGACGCGAAGTTCCAGCACATCGACGCGTTCTCGACGATCCCTGGACAGCGCCCCGCGAAGACGAACGACGGATCGCAGAACATCCTGCTGCTCGGCAGCGATTCGCGGGACGCCGCGGCGAGTGCCGACCTGTCCGGTTGGCGTACGGACACGATCATGTTGATGCACGTCACCGCCGATCACAAACACGCCTACGTGATCTCGATTCCACGTGACTCGTGGCTGCACATCCCAAAGAGCATGTCGCAGCCGAATCACGGCAACACGAACGCGAAGATCAACGCGGCATTCTCCTGGGGCGGGGTGCCACTGACGGTCCAGACGATCGAGCAGTTCACGAACGTCTACATCGACCACGTCGTGCTGATCAACTTCGGCGGGTTCAAAGAGGTCACAAACGCGCTGGGTGGCGTCGACATGTACGTCGACCAGACCATTACGTCGATCCACAAGCCGCACCGCGTGTTCACCAAGGGCACGCATCACTTCAACGGAGCGCAGGCACTCGACTACGTACGGCAACGGGAGCAATTCGGTAACGGTGATCTGACCCGGGTGAAGCACCAGCAGGAGTTCCTTAAGGCGATCATGGACAAGGCGACCAGCACCGGCACGCTCACAAACATCGGCAAGTTGAACTCGTTCCTCGGTGCGCTGTCCAAGGCCGTACTGGTGGACAAGGGCTTCGACCTCGGCTCGATGGCCTGGCAGCTACACAGCCTGCGCAGCTCCGATATGACGTTCCTGACGTCTCCGACCAGTGGCTTCGCCACTGAATCGGACGGCGAGAGCGCGGTCGTGGTCGACAAGGCGAAGGCGGCCACGCTCTACGCTGCCGTACGCAACGACACAGTCGGCGCCTGGATTAAGGGAAACAAGACTTCTTAGGCGGGCCGTCCGATCCGGAGGCATATTCCGGATAAGTGACGCTCGTCGAACGACTTCTCGTTACGTAAAGTGGCGGTGCAGAAGCCGTGGTCGGGACGCCGCGGCCGGTCATGTGACGAGCACCGGGCACGACCCGCTGACACTGTGTCTGCGCTGAGCAGTGACGCTCGCGGTCGTGACGACCGTTGCGCACATCCCGTAAGCTACGGGACCGGTGAGCGATGGCGTGGCACCGGTGGCTCTGGCGATGTAGCCAGTGCTTCCCCACCCGGACACGTCGCAGCTCTTCGTCCCGCCCTGCGAACCGCGCAGTCGACGTCGGCGTGTCGGCTTGAGGCAGGACCGACAGGAGTTGGTGTGACAAACTACGGATCGCCGCGCCCCGAGCCCGACCAGAGGCGCGCCGCGGGACCGGCCGGCCAGCCGCCGACCGTCTACCGAGGCGCTGGATCGTCTGGTGTGTACGGTGGCGCGAGCGCCGGCCCGGGTGTGTACGGGGGCGGTCAAGGCGCCGCCGGCACGTACGGCACTCCCGGTTCGGCCGGCACGTACGGCTCTCCGGGTTCCGGCCGCTCCGGTGTCGCCAGCATCGGCGCGCGTTCGGTGTCGGATCGTGGCACGGCACGGCCCCCGCGCATGCGTACGAGCGCCGAGGGCTATCCGAACGGTTCACACCCGGATGGGATGCACCCCGGCGGTGCGAGTTCGGGCAGCGGTCGAAGTGGTGGGCGCGGCGGTCGACCGGGCGGGCCCGGCAAGGGTCGATCCGGCGCCGGCGGCCCCCGCGGGACGAAACGCCGCAGTCCGTGGTGGGCCAAGACTTCGCTGATCATCGGCATCGTGGTGATGTTCGGTGGGCTGACCGGGATGGTGTTCACCAAGCTTGTCAGCGGTCAGGTCAACAGCGCGATCAGCCAGGTGTCCCTGCTTGCCCCCGGCAGCAATGGTGCGAAGGCGACGTCGATCGACGGCTCGATCAACCTGTTGATGATCGGTCTGGACACCCGCGACGACAACCCGAAGATGGGTTCGCGCTCCGACTCGATCATCATCGGCCACATCCCGGCCACCCACGACCAGGTCGATCTGATCTCCATCCCCCGTGACACGTACGTGCCGATTCCGGCCTACAAGCCGTCGCATTTCGCCGGCTGGAGCGACAAGATCAACGCAGCGTTCCAGCATGGCAGCCAGAACGGTGTGGGCGTCGCCGGTGGCGTCCAACTTCTCCAGAAGACGATCGAGCAGAACTGGCACATCAAGTTCCAGGCGGCGCTGATCGTGAACTTCGACGGATTCTCCGACATCGTGAACAAGATCGGCGGCGTCAAGATGTACGTCGACGAGACGACCCAATCCCTGCATCACGGCTACGTGACCGGGCACCCGAAACAGCACACGGCGGCATGGACGATCCACACGGACGGCACGCCGGGACACCGCATCCCGGGTACGACGCCGGTGATTTACAAGAAGGGATGGCACGTCTTCAACGCGTACGACGCGCTGGATTACGTACGATGCCGCGACTTCCTACCGAACTCGGACTATGACCGGCAGCGCCACCAGCAGCAGTTCATCAAGGCACTGATGCAGCAGGCCTATTCAAAGGGCATCTCCGACCCGTTGCAGATCAGCTCATTCCTCAAGTCACTGGGCAAGGCGTTCCAGTTCGACGGCGGCGGTCACTCCACGAGCGACTGGATCTTCACGCTCAAGGGAATCAGCCCCGGCTCGATCCGCACGATCAAGATCAACAACGGCACGTACAACACGGTGAAGGTCGGCAAGATGAGCACCCAGCAGATGTCGGCGGACAGCCTGCAGTTGCTGGATGACGTCCGGACCGACACGGTGGACAACTTCCTCGCCGTACACCCGGACTGGGTCACCACGAGCTGATCGTTCCGACGGCGCTGAACCACCGCGGCCGCCCGGCCTAAATGGCCGGGCGGCCGTTGCGTGGGAGCCGCCGTTTGCGCCTCGTCGACGCGATGATCGCCATAAACTTGGGCAAATCGCGAGCGTCCGGGAGGTGCGCCACGGCTACCGTCCGGAAGCGGAAGCGATCCCCATTGTGGGCCAAGCTCTTGGTGATCATCGGTGCGGTGCTGTTTGTGGTGCCGCTCGGCCTGATGGGCGCGGAGAGGGTCCTCACCGCGCGCTATGCGAGCGCCGTCCACAAGAGCGACCTGCTGGCCCCCAATTCGCGTAGCGGCGCCGATGGCACGCAGCTGACCTCGCTGCACGGCCCGCTCAACTACCTGCTCATCGGTTCGGACGCCCGCGCGAAGAACCCGGGCGCGGGTGCGCGGTCAGACACGATCATCATCGTGCACATCCCGGCGACGCTCGATCGCGCGTACATGATCTCTATACCGCGCGACCTGCGGGTCGAAATCCCGCCCGATCCGAATCGTAATTTCAGCGGCGGCTTTAACAAGATCAACGCTTCATTCCAGTACGGCGGCGAGGGCAGCGGTGGCGTCCAGCTCTTGTCGGCGACGCTGACGAACCTGACCGGCATTCACTTCGACGGTGCCGCCGTGATCGATTTCAGCGGTTTCGACAAGGTCGTCCAGGAACTCGGTGGCGTGCATATGTGCATCGACGAGCAGGTCCGGTCGATTCACACCGGCCACCTCTTCACGGTCGGCTGTCAGGATCTGACGCCGAAGGAGACGCTCGACTACCTTCGGCAGCGCGAGACGCTGCGCAACGGTGACTTCGACCGCCAGCGCCACCAGCAACAGTTCCTCAAGGCGATCTTCGCCAAGACCTTCGCGAACGGCCTCGCGCAGAACCCGATCAAGCTGGACCAGGTCATCCGCGCCGTCGGCTCGTCGCTGACCATTGATACGAATGGAATTCCGCTGGATCAGCTGGTCTTCACGTTGCGCAATATCAACCCGTCGTCTTTCGTCGGAGTCCGGGTGCCGTCGGCCACGCAGACAATCGACGGCGTCAGCTACGTGATCGCCCAAGATCAGGCGCGGTCGTTGTTCGATGCGGTCTTTGACGACTCGCTGGGACAGTGGGCCAGCCAGAACCCGACGTGGGTGAACGCGCTCTAGTCCCGCCCTAGCCCGCCGATATGTGTGCGCGATCCGCGATCGTGGCGCTCCGCGACCGGATGTCGAGGTCAACCGCCACGGCGATCTCGCCGCCAACCATCACGAAGATCTCGGCGCGAACCCCACGAAGATGGCGGTGCGGCTCCGTAGTTCTAGACTCGAATCGTGCCCCTACCCAGCATCAATGCCGCCGACGTACCCGAGGGTGCGTACATCCTCGACGTCCGTGAGGACGACGAGTGGGACGCCGGTCACCCGCCGGGCGCCTACCACTTACCGATGATGGCGATCCCGGCCCGATTGGCCGATGTCCCGACCGAGGAGCAGGTCGTCGTGTTGTGCCGGCACGGCAACCGATCGGCACAGGTGGTCGGGTTTCTCGCCACGCGCGGTCGGGCCAACGCGGTGAATCTCGACGGCGGAATCGTCGAGTGGGTGGCGGCCGGGCGACCGATCGTCACTGATGACGGACGTGACCCCTACATCGCCTGAGCCCGGGTGGAACCGACCGGGGCCGAAGGCGCCGAGCGGCGGGCCTTCACAGCAAACGCGGCCCGAACGAGCGGCTACGGCACCGTGAACGGCGTCGCCCACGGTCGCCGGCCGCGTCCGATGGTGGTCGCCCATCGCGGCGCCTCGGCCGCGTTGCCGGAACACACCATCGGTGCGTACATGCGCGCGATCGCCGTAGGGGCCGACGGCCTTGAATGCGACGTCCGGCTGACCCGCGACGGCCATCTCGTCTGCATCCACGACGGGCGGCTGAATCGCGTCAGCAACGGGACGGGTCGGGTCAGCCGGCACGTGCTGGCCGAACTCGATGAGCTCGACTTCGGCTCATGGCACACGCGACCATCCGATGTGGAGCTGGTCGGTGTGGAGCCGGCGGGCAGTGCGCGGGATGACCCCCGTACCCGTGTATTGACCTTGGAAAGGCTTCTCGACGCCGCGGTCGGCGCCGGGCGTCCGCTACAGCTTTTGATCGAAACCAAACACCCGACGCGTTACGGCGCCGAGGTCGAGGACCGGCTCGTCGCCATGCTCCGGGGGTACGGGCTCGACAAGCCGAGCGACGACACGGCCGTCCGGGTGACCCTGATGTCCTTCTCCGAGCTCGCCATGCGGCGCGTCCGTCCGCTCGCGCCGGATCTCGACACGGTGCTGCTGACCGAATTCGTACGGCCGGACCGGCGCGAGGGACGGCTGCCGATCGGGGTGAACGTCGCCGGACCGGGTATCCGCGTGGTCAAGTCCAATCCGGGTCTGGTCGCCGCATGGCATCGCCGCGGCCACCGTGTCTTCGTCTGGACGGTCAACGAGCCCCGCGATATCGACCTCATGATCGAGCTCGGCGTCGACGCGATCATTACGGACCGACCGCGCATGGTGCTCGAACGCACCG
The DNA here is from genome assembly GCA_036566005.1 of Micromonosporaceae bacterium. GTDB lineage: Bacteria > Actinomycetota > Actinomycetes > Mycobacteriales > Micromonosporaceae > DASQPR01. Next base: position 5,535 of record DATCXD010000216.1, read on the forward strand.
GCCACTAAGGTGACGAGCCGCCGATCAGGAGGCAGACTCGCGGCATGGCCGAGGCGTTCGACACCCTTCGCTTCCTGGATGAGGCGACCGATCTCATCAACCAACTGACCCGCGGGGAGCCCGGTCTGCTGGGACTGCGGCGTTTGGTCTCGATCGGCGCCTGGGCGCTCGACGCCGACGGTGTAGCGATCATCGAATTCGGTCCGGTCAGTGGGCGCATCGTGGCCGCTAGCGGTGCGGCGGCAGCGGTGCTCGGCCGGCGCGTCGACTCCGGCGACGACACGCTGCGGCGGTTGGTGGGCGGCGAACCGTACGTCGTGGCGGCCGCCGAGGATCTGCCGCCGGATCTCCGGGACATGTCGCGCCGCTCGGCCTGTGCGGTGATCGGACGCATCATTCGGGGAACCGGGACCGTCGGCGCGTTCGTCGCGATGTTGCCCGCGGGCGTCGACCCGGCCGACCCGATGCGTGCTCGACTGGTGCGATACCTGGTCGCCGTGGCGGCGCGGCTCTACCGCGAGAGTCCGGGCCTGCCCCTGCACCCCGATCCGACGCTACGTATCCGACCGGACACCACGGCCGTCGTGGACCGGGCCGGCATCGTACGGTGGACCAACCCGGCGAGCCGACATGTGGTCGAGGCGACCGGGGTCGAGGTCGGCGCGACCCTCCCGTTGCCGATGCCCGGGCCGGGACAGGTGATCGAGCACAGCCTGCCGGGTGGCGGCACGTTCACGCTCACCGCCAAGTCGTGGCCGGACCGGCCGGACGTGTCGCTGACCATCCGCGACATCACCGAAGCGCGGCGCTGGGAGCAAAGTCGGGAGCTGTTCGTCGCCCTTACCAGCCACGAGTTGCGGACACCGGTCACCGTGATCAAGGGGTACGCGGACACCCTGATCGGGCGGTGGGACGTGCTCGACGAGGCGAGCCGGCGCGACGCGGCCCGGGTCCTCGGTCTGCGTGCGGCCGAGCTCGCACGCCTCCTTGACCGGCTGTTGACCGCGGTCGGCGAGCCGGGTGTTCCGCCGGTCGTCGAACGCTTCAACCTGGCCGAGGCGATCGGAGCGGCGATCGCCGAGATGCCGGCCGAGTTGCGGATGCGTGTCCGATATCGGACACCAAAGGATCTGCCGATCGTGTTCGGGGAGCCGGCGAGCATCGCGAGCATCGTGTCGGAGCTGGTGACGAACGCCGGCAAGTATGCGCGGCCGGACTCCGGCGATATTGAGGTCGACGGCGTTTCCGACGCCCGTACGGTCGGCATTCGGGTCTCTGACCGGGGCATCGGGGTCCGACCGGAGCATGTGGAGAGCGCGTTCGAACGCTTCTGGCAGGCCGATACCGGTGACCATCGTCGATATGGTGGCGTCGGCCTGGGACTGTATCTGGTCCGAAGAATCGTAGAGCGGCAAAACGGATGGGTGTCCTTACGTCCCCGCGATTCCGGCGGTACCGTCGCAGAAGTGCGTCTTCCGCGCGGCGATCTCGGACGGGCGGCGCTGCGACAGTCTGGGGAGGCTTAGCCGGTGGCACTGACGGCTGCGGAGCGCGCGTGGTGCGTGGTGGTGCCGCATCACCCGCGAGCCGCCGGACAGGCGCGTAGCCGCCTCGCGACTGAAATCGGCCGTGTCGTTCGTCCGGAGTTGCTCGCCGACGTGGTGAGCGTCGCGGCCGAACTTGTCGGCAACGCCGTGCGCCATGCGACCCCGCTGCCCGGTGGTGTGATCCGCGTGGCATGGCTGGTGCGGCTGACCGCCGACACGCAGACCGTCGAAGTCCGGGTGACCGACGGTGGGGCCGGCACCGAGCCGCGGGTGCGCCCGCACGACTCCGATTCGACGGACGGCCGCGGCCTGTCGATCGTGGCCGCGCTCGCCGAGCACTGGGGATTCGAGCGGGACGGGCTCGGCCAGAGCGTGTGGGCGCGGATCACTCGTCCGAGCCGCGATCGCACCACCGCCGCGACCCGCTCGACCGCGACCGCCACCTCGGCCGGCGACTGACCCGCTGCGTCGATCGGCCGGCTGTCCCGCTGCGTCGGCCGGTTGCTGACCGCTGCGTCGATCGGCGGCTGACCGG
>DATCXD010000095.1:0-2631 GCA_036566005.1 Micromonosporaceae bacterium
AGCCAGGCCGGCATCGGCGCCGAGCGTACGTTGACCGCGAGGTCGACGAGGCCGCGCGACGCTTCGGCATCTCCATGGAACCTGAGGAGTTCGTCAACACTCCGCACAACGTCGACCATCCCGCCATACTGCCTGGTAGAGGCGACCGGTCGCGAACCCGGCCGGCGGCCGGTCCGCGGAGTGTCCGACATGGCCGGTCGCGCCTTTTTACCCTCCTAGTTCTCGCTTCAAATCATGCTATTTACTGATTTGTCATACCTTGATGACGTGATTAAGCGAGCACTCTCGGCCAGCGGCCGCCTTGTCCCCCTCATCCGTGCCGGTCTCATCGCCGGCGTCACCGTCGCCGCCGTCGCCTATCCGCTCGCCGCGGCCGGCGGGCTCGGCGCCAAGGCCGGTGCCGACGCGATCCAAACGCTGCCGGCCGAGCTCACGATCCCGCCGCTGGCGCAGACAACGTACGTCTATGCGAGCGACGGCAAGACCCTGCTGACCGAGTTTTATGCCGAGAACCGGACCGCGGTCCCGATCGAAGCGATGTCGCCCTACATCCAGGAGGCGATCGTCGCCGCCGAGGACGGACGGTTCTACGACCACAAGGGCGTCGACGTCCGCGGTGTCGCCCGGGCGTTCATCGCCAACGACGAAGCCGGCGGCGTCTCCCAGGGTGCCTCGACGCTGACGATGCAGTATGTCCGCAATGCCCTTCGCGACGGCGCCACGACGCCCGAGTCAGCGATCGAAGCGACCGAGCAAACGCCGGCTCGCAAGATCCGCGAGATGAAACTCGCACTCGACCTCGAGACAAGAATGTCCAAGAAGCAGATCCTCGAGGGCTACCTGAACCTCGCCTACTTCGGTCACCGCGCCTACGGCGTCTATGCGGCCGCGCACACGTACTTCTCGACCAGCCCCAACGACTTGACGCTGGAGCAGGCCGCGACGATCGCCGGACTCGTCCAGGCCCCGACGACATACGACCCGACCGGATCCGACAAGAAGGCCGCCCTGGAGCGCCGGAACTACGTGATCAGCCGGATGCAGGCGCTCGGCTATGTGTCGGCGGCCGAAGCCACCCGCGCCGAACGGGCGCCGATCAAGCTGAGCCTGTCATCGCCGCCCAACGACTGCGTGAGCGTGCCGAAGCAACACAACGATTGGGGATTCTTCTGCGACGAGTTCAAGCAGTGGTGGCTCGCCCAGCCGGCGTTCGGCAAGACCCAGCATGATCGATTGGATGCCCTGCAGCGCGGCGGCTACCGGGTCGTCACGTCGATCAGCCCCAAGATCCAGTCGATTGCCCAGGCGAAGGTCAGCCACGGGCTGTCCAAGAACTCGAAGTTCGCGCTCGGTGAGGTCTTGATCCAACCCGGCACTGGCCGGGTCAAGGCCATGGCGGTCAACCGGAACTACTCGCTCGATCTGGCGAACAACAAGCCGAGTTCCAACCACTACAACCGTAGGCACGGCATCAAGGGCAACTATCCGAACACCGTGAACATGCTTGACGGCGGCGGCGACCTGCCCGGCTATCAGGCCGGCTCGACGTTCAAGGTCTTCACCATGCTGGCCGCGCTCGACATGGGCTACACCCTCAACCTCTCCTTCTTCGCGCCGGCCAAGCTTCGGACGATTTACCTGGGCGGCGGCGCCGGTTCCTGCGGCGGCCGGTGGTGCCCGGCGAATGCCGGTGGTGCCGACACCGGGCGGCACAACATGTGGAGCGGGCTCGGCATGTCCGTCAACACCTACTGGGTACAGGTCGAGGAGAAGATCGGCGCGAAGAACGCCGTAGCCATGGCAAAGCGGCTCGGGCTGCACTTCCGTACGCCGATCGATCAGAAACTATCGTCACCGGCTCACGCGAACGGGTGGGGCGCGTTCACGCTCGGTGTCGCCGATGCGCAGCCGCTGGAGGTCGCGAACGTCTTCGCGACCATTGCGGCCGAGGGCGTCTACTGCCAGCCGCTGCCGGTCAACTCGATCGTGGGCCCGGACGGCAAGCCGGCGATGACGACGTCGAACGGCGAGCGCGTACGCATCGACGCCCCCCGCTGCAACCGCGCCTTCAGCAAGGACGTCGCGCGGGCGGCCACGGACGCGGCCCGCTGCGTGACCGGTTACGGCGCGGCTCGCGGTGGCTGCGGCGGGACGCCGACCGCCGGCCAGATCGCAGGCGAAGTCGGCCGTCCGATCGCCGGCAAGACGGGTACGACCGACCACAACCGTACGGCGTGGTTCTCCGCGTTCACGCCACAGCTCGCCGGCTCGGCCTTCGTCGCCGATCCGGACAGCGCGGCCGATCCAGCCGGCGGTGGCCTGCACCCGTTGCCGATGGCGGCGATGGGGGCGACGTTCGCTGAAGCTCTCAAGGGCATGCCGGTGGAGCACTTCACGCCGCCGTCGCGCAAGATGCTCGGCCGTGCCCACCCGCACCCGCTCCCACCCGCCCAAAACGACTAGCCAACAAGCAACCAATCGCTACGGACGAAAAGGGGTGGCCGCCGTCCGTAAACCGTCTCTCCGCCGTACCACGGACCTTCGAAAGCCCTAACCTGCCACCGCCGCGCGTCGCGCGCGCCCAACCGGCCGGGGGCCGACCTCACCCGCGCCGGCCTAAAACGCTCGCCA
>DATCXD010000122.1:0-3078 GCA_036566005.1 Micromonosporaceae bacterium
ATGCGGCCGCCGCCACCGCGCCGATGCCGGAATCCACCGGCGAAGCGACAGCGCCCGCGGACGTGCCGGAAACTGCGGACGCGGTCCTCGCGAAGACGCCGGCCGACGTCGGTACATCGACCGCACCTGACCCGACGGTGGCGGGGCCAGCGCGAGCTGAATCGACCGCGAGCGCCGCGACACCTAAGCAATCATCGGCCCCCACTGGGCCGGCGCCGGCCAGCTTCGCTCGGGGCACCGAGTCCATGGCCTGGCGCCCGCCGATGGCCGATTTGCCGCCGACGGCGGCCGTTTCCCCGGCACCGCTCGGGTTTATCGCACCCGGCAACATGTTCGCGCCGCCGAGACACGCGGAGGCGCGGCCGGGACGGCGAACCGCACTCTTGGTCACCACGAGCGCACTCGCGGTGCTGTTTCTGTTGGTGAGCGCCGGTTTTGCTTTGGCGTTCGTGAATCGGAACAACGCGTACCACAAGCAGGTCACCACGGTGAACCAGCGCGAGGCGACGATCGCGTCGAACGTGAGCCAGATCAACGACCTGAAATCGAAGCTCGCCGCGGCCCAGGCCCGCAGCCAACAGTTGCAGAGCCAGATCGCGGATTCGGCGGGCCAGGTCACCGAACTCCAGCAGGAGAAGACGGTGCTCGGTCAGTGCATCACGAGCATCAACAACTTCTTCACGGTCGTCGGCGAGAACGGTACGTCGGCCGAGCAGTCCACCGCACAGACCACTATGGAAACGGACTGCAACGCGGCACAGAAGTTTCTGAACTAGCCACTCGCCGGAGCGCCGTCGGTTGCCGAGCGCGCGGCCGATCGCGGAACTCGGTTGCCACGCTCGAAGCCGGACGACCAGGATGGCCCCGGTAGGCGAAACGAAGATGCGCGGACCACCGACCGGACGTGGGCGCAAGGCTAGGCCCCGGGCGTCGCCCCACGGCCCGACAGAGCGGTGACGCCGGGCGGCGGCAGCCCGGCTGTCGACGCGAGCAGAGCGCACCAGGCCTCCATGTGCGCCGCGAACCGCTCATCGGCCGGTGACCACGACGCACGGATCTCGACATCGGCTGCGCTCGGCGCACCGGCAAGATCGCCGAACCGCGTCGTCGTCGTCGTGGTGACCGTGCCACCGGGCGCCAGATAGGTGGCGTCGTGCGCCTCCAAGGCATCGATCAGCCAACTCCACGCGACCTCGGACAACAGCGGATCGGTCGCGATCTCCGGCTCCAACTCGGCGGTCACGTACGTAACCAGGCGCAGCGTCCCGGCCCAGGCGTCGTGTCCCGCCGGATTGCACAACACGATCAAGCGGCCGGTGGCGACCTCTTCGCCGCCGCGGGTCACGGTGCCACCGATCGCGAACGCGTGGGGCGCCAGCCTGCCCGGCGCGGGCGCGTCCTCGAGAGCGATCTCCGGGCGGGCCACCACCGATCGCACCCCCGCGATCGCGCGCGTAAAGGATTCGGGCGGAGCGGGTTCCGGCACCATACGTCAAAGCCTATGACCGGCCGGGCCGCCAACAGGCACGCGGCACGCCGGACGGATTCGCCGGTCGGGTAACGATCTGACCGTCGGATGTCACGATTTGTGCCCTCGGCCAGTGTCCTGGGCCCCGTGCGTACGCACCGGTGGTTAGGGCCCGAAACCGCGTGCAATGATGGCGCCAATGACCACCGAACCAGCACCAACCAACGGGTTGCCACTCGACCGCTCGCCGTTGGTGGCTGCGTGCCTCGGGGAACCGGTGCCGCACACGCCGGTGTGGTTCATGCGTCAGGCCGGCCGGTCCCTGCCCGAATATCGGGCGCTACGCACTGGCATCGCCATGCTCGAGTCGTGTCGCCGCCCGGATCTTGTCTGCGAGATCACACTCCAGCCGGTGCGCCGCCACGGGGTGGACGCGGCGATCCTGTTCAGCGACATCGTCGTGCCGTTGCACGCGGCCGGTATCGGCGTGGAGATCCAGCCGGGCGTCGGGCCGGTCGTCGCCGAGCCCGTACGCACGTTGTCCGATCTTGACCGGATTCCCGAGCTTGCGCCGGCCGACGTCGCGTTCGTCGCCGAATCCGTGCGCCTGCTCATGGCCGAACTCGGCGCCACGCCACTAATCGGCTTCGCCGGCGCGCCGTTCACGCTGGCGAGCTACCTCGTCGAGGGCGGACCGTCCAAGCACCACGTCAAGACCAAGGCGTTGATGTACGGAGCGCCGGACGTGTGGAATGCACTGTGTGCCCGGCTGGCGCAGATCACCACGACGTTTCTCCAGGTGCAGGTCGACGCGGGGGTGAGCGCGGTCCAGGTGTTCGATTCCTGGGCGGGCGCGTTGTCCGAGGCCGACTACCGGCGCTTCGTGCAGCCCCACTCGGCGACCGTGCTGCGGTCGTTGGCGTCCGCGGGCGTGCCGCGGATCCATTTCGGCGTCGACGCGGCGGCGTTGTTGCCGGCTATGGGGGAGGCCGGTGCGGAGGTCGTCGGCGTCGACTGGCGCACGCCGCTCGACCGGGCGGCCTCACTCGTGGGTGACCGCTCGGTGCAGGGCAACCTCGATCCGGCCGTACTGTTCGCGCCGTTCGACGTGATCGAGCACGAGGTGCGCCGGATCCTGGATGAGGGGCGGGCGGCTCGCGGGCACGTCTTCAACCTGGGTCACGGCGTATTGCCGGAGACCGATCCCGATGTGTTGACGCGCGTCGTCGATCTTGTTCACAAGCTGTCGGCCCGCTGAGTAGCGGCCGACGAGAGTCACGCCAGACACTGGGGGCTGACCGGGCATGGAGCGCCACGTCGCGATCATCGGGGGCGGCATCGCCGGTCTCGCGGCCGCGTTGGCACTGCATGACGCGCTCGGTGACGACGTCACGCTGACCGTGCTCGAGCGTGGTGACCGGCTCGGTGGCAAGCTCCGGACCGGCACGATCGACGGACGCCGCGTCGAGACGGGCGCCGAAACGTTCCTCACCCGAGAGGCAGACGACCCCACTGGCGCGGCCAGCGCGGCCGTCACGCTCGCACATCGGGTTGGGCTCGGCGACGCGCTGATCTATCCGCAGACCACGAGCGCGGCCATATTCGCCGCC
>DATCXD010000126.1:0-3661 GCA_036566005.1 Micromonosporaceae bacterium
TTCCTTCTCACGCCACGGAACCGTCGCGACCACCGGAGCACCGAGCGCGCGGCCGAGATCCGAGGTGCGGTACTCGCCACCCTCGATCACGACCAGCCCGACCCGATCCGGATCGCCACCGCCGGCGGCGAGTTCGCGCCGGAGAGTGGCGACGACCGGCGCGGTGCTCGACGCCGAGCGCAGTGACGATCGCACCGCCAGCAACACCAGATCCGCCGAAGCCATCACGGTCAACGGTGGGTACGTGCTGATCAGGCGACCGCAGTCGACGATCACGTCGAGCGGCTCCCGAACCGGGCGGTCCGCGGCGCGATGCCCGGACGATCGTTGTCCGAGGGCGACGAAGAAGTCGGCCAGGCGTGGCCAGGACGGCGCGACGCCGGCCGATTCCACCGGATCGGTCACGCCCGGTACGAGGAGTCGGGTGATCGGCGGCGTACGTGGCGCCTGCTTCTCCGGCGTCAGGTCGATGACCTGTGCGCCGAGCTCGGCGTCGAGCGAGTCACGTCGGGCGGCCACCGCGAGATAGGCGAGGCCGCGGTCCCCACTCAACTCGGCCCGTACGTATCCGGCCATGACGTCGCCGCCGGCCGGGTCCGCTTCGACCAGGAGCACTGGCCGGGGCCAGGTTAACGCGAGCGCGAGGCACGTCGTCGTCACACCCGGCGAACCTTTGGCCGACGCTACCGCGATGATCGCCAAGATCAGCTCCCCGGAATCAGCGCGGCGACGATCCGGCCCGCGTTGCCCATCGTCGCGATGGGCGACACATTGCTCGCATCGACGATGACGTCCACGACCTGTGTGCCATCGTCCGCGGCCTTCGCGACGTCGAGTACGGTCGCCGGCCATGTCGGCGCCGAGTTGGGGTCCACGTTCGTGGCCGACGGGTCCGGCGTCTCGATCAGCGTGACCTTCTCGCCCGGGCGCAATGTGCGGCTCGGTCGCTGGTTCGGTTTGAGCTGCAGACCGACCAGAGCCTGCCCGTTGGCCGGTGAACCGGCGTCGGTGAGCTCATCCGGGGTTAGCAAGGAACCCGGGACAAGCTGCACCTTCGCGTGCTTGCCGATGACCTCGCGCACCTCGTCGGCCGGAATCGGGTTGAGGCCGGCCGCCGAGGTGATCTTCACGACTTGCAGGTCGTCCGCGGTGATCGATGCGCCGATGGGCACCGGCTTGAACACCGCGATGTACGGGTGCGTCCCGGCCGCCGCGACCCCGACGAATCGCCAGGCGCCCAGCGCGCCGAGCACAACCAGGATCACTCCGATGCTGACCATGGCCGGGCTCCGTCGGCGCGGATTGCCGCGTCGCGGCGTGAAGAAGCCAGTGCTGGGAGGTGAGCCGCCCGGAGCGCTCTTCGTCGCCGTCATCGCCACGTGACCACCGCCTGAAATTCGTCGCCGACATGACCGTCGTCGGCCCAGCCGCCATCCACGGCGATGGGCCGTTTGCTCTGGCATCGATGTATGCGACCCGCGATATCGGCGCCGGCCGGAGACGCCGACGCCGGCTCACGGTTCACCGTCACGCTGCGACGCCGCATCAGCGCCTCCCCGTTTCGTGCGGCGACTTCGCGCGGACCGCCCTGGTCGACACGCCCGGTCGGCGCTCCCCCGGCCACTCGATCGGCGGCTGATCGGCGCGACCGATCGGCGGCCACACCGGCATCGCAACGACGATCAAGTGACGTCTGTGCATATGACTTGGGCAGCATAGTTCGGGTCGCGGGCTGCCTGTCAATCGATTCCGGCACTTGTTCATCCACTGTGATGTGCTCCGATCGCAGCATCGGAAGATCCGGCGCTACTCACCTTCGGTAGTCTTTGCTCTACTTGTCGTCGTGGTCCGTTGTGGACGGTCGCTAACGCGGGCGTGGGTGGCCAACCGCCGCATTCGGCCGAACGTGGCCCTCGAATGGGTGACCGGGAGATCGGCGACGCCATTTCTCGTGACGTCATATCCGGTGATGCTGTGTCCGGTGATCCTGTATCCGGTGACGCCCACCGTAGACGTCTGACCGATCGGGCGGGGGGCACCGACCGCCTCCGGCGCCGCCGCCACCCAGGTCGGATGCAGGCCCACAGCGATCGGAACGGTCGGGAATCCGGCCGTCGGTCGGTCCGCCCACGGCGGCGCGTCAGATTCGGGCGCATCGATCCGGCCGACGTCCGCTGCCGGACTGAGGTCACCATCGCTTTCGGCCGCGAGCTCGGTCCCGGCCCCGGCGGCGTCCGGCGTCCCGCTGTCTTCGCGCCCAGCCGTTGCCGCACTCTCCGCGGTTTCCGCTACCTCGACCCCGACGAGCGGATCGAGTGGTGGTTCGGCCGGTGGCTCCTCGATGGGCTCGCCTTCGACTTCGGCCGGCACGGGCACCGCCGCCGCCGCCGCGGGCACGTCCACCGCCGGCACGAACAACTCCGGCATGTGCAACTCCACCGCCGGCACGGGCATCTCAGTCGGCGGCACGGGCAACTCTGCCCGCGCGTGCGGACGAGCGGTCGGAATGGCCACCCCGAGAGTGGCAAGGAGTCCGGCTGACGAGATCACCGGTCGATCCGCAACGGCCGGCGGCTTCTCCGTCGCGTCGACCGTCTCGTCGGATGGTCGGGCGACGACGTCGTCACCGTCGCCGACAAAGAGGTCGCCGAACAGGTCCACGATGGAGATCGACGCCGCCGCATCGGGTCGGCCGCAGGTGTGGGCCGCGACCGCGTCGGGGAACTCGGTCCCGACCGGGTCCGGCGGGCGGCATTGCCGTGTCAGGTCGGCGAGGCGGTCCCGCATCCGGATCCCGAGTGGATCGTCGGAACCGTACGTGCTGCGAACGAGCTCGCCGGTGCGGTGCAGAATCTGGCGGCCGGTCAGACACTCTCCCGCCGCGTGCAACGTGACCGCGAGATCCCCATGGGCGGCCAGCGTCCGACGGTCGGTGGCGCCGAAGCGGGCAACCAGCTGCCGCGCGAGATCGCGTCCGACCGGCACCGCAGCGGCCGGATCGCCTATCGCGCGAAGCAGATACGCATATGTCGCCGTGGCCCGCAATCGCAGATCGGAACCCGGCGGCGCAGCCTGGCACGCCGTTTGGTAGGCCGACGCCGAGTAAGCGAGCCCGTCCCGCGCACACCCCGCGGCGGCCAGGACGCGCGCGTACAGACTCGCCGCCTCGGCGACGTCCAGCGGGGCATTCACCTCCGGCGAGACATCCGCGTCGGATGCGGCGTCCGCGGTCGCCGGCGCGGACGCGGCACCGAGGACGGCGCTCAACGTCGCCCGGGCAGCGGCGAAATCACCGTCGCGGACCGCGATCGCTGCGGCGTTTGTCGCCACTGCGATTGCCGGCCCGTCGCGCATGAGGCCAATGTAGACGTCCGTACGGCAGCGCATCAGGGGCTGTGGATAACTTCAAGATCGCCTCGCCGAACTAACGAGGCCCAGCGCGCCGTCGGCCGGTGTTGTGCGCCGCGCCGCGTTCGACCCGTCGCCGGGACCGCCACCAGTTGTACGGAAGTTGGCCGGTCCGAGACCGGGACGCCGGCAAACTTCCGTACATTTGTGCCCGTGACCGATGCCCAACTCGCCGCGGCCGAGCAGGCCTACCTCGAGGCGGGTGACAGCACGACCACGCGGTCATCGCCGCAGCCCGCGGCGACATGCAGCC
>DATCXD010000135.1:0-2109 GCA_036566005.1 Micromonosporaceae bacterium
CGTTGACGATCGCGCTGGTCGGATCGGAGATTGCCTACAGCCGCTGGGCCGATCGGTTGAAGGACCCGTCGCCCCTCAACATGATCGAGAAGATCGGCCTGGCCATTACGACCACTCTGCCCGGCTGGGCGCTGTGGTCCGTGGTGATGGGCGACAACGACAAGGCGGTCCTGAAAGTCCGCGACAGCACGGAGTCCGGGGCTGACGCCACGGAGACCTGGGCACAGAAGCAGGAGCGGCTTAACCGCGAGCAGATGACCGCGGTGGACGTGGGCGAGCAGCTCATCGACGTGTGGAACACCCTCCACGGGGCGATGAAGACCGAGGACGAGCAGATGCTCGACGTCCTCGAGTCCCTGGACAAGGTCAAGCAGTCCTTCGAAGACAACGGCAACGCCATCGACGGCGACTCTGAGGCTGCGCTGCGCAACCGGACAGCCATGGAGGACATGGCGCAGCAGGCCTACGAGGCGGCTGACGCCATCATTGCCAACGGCGGAAGTGCCGAAGAGGCGCAGGCCAAGCTCGACGAGTGGAAGACGGCGATGGTCAACGCCGCCGAGGCGGCCGGTATCTCCAAGGACGCTGCGCAGAAGTTGGCCGACGAACTGTTCCGCATGCCGGCCGCGAAGCAGATCGACGTGAACGTGAACTATGTCTACTCATCGCAGGGAATGACGTATGGCGGCGCACCCGTCGTCATGGGTCCGAACGGTGGGTATGCCGTCAACAACCGCCGCGGCGGCGCCTACGTGCATGCCGCTGACGGGGTGCTGAGCAGCGCGGGCGTGTTCGGCGAGATGAACCCGGCCCGGTATGCCTTCGCCGAGCCCGGCACCGGGGGCGAGGCGTTCGTGCCACGCCGGGGCGACTACGGCCGGTCCATGGGCATCCTGTCGACGGCGGCGGGTTGGTACGGCGCGGACGTGGTGCCGCGTGGCGGCTACACCTCGGGCGCCACGGCGACCTCGACGCCGCCGGTCAACATCATCGTCTCGGCTGGATCGGGCCTCGGCGGTGCGGTCGTCGGCGGTCTGCAATTCGACGTGCAGCACGCCGGCGCCGGCGACGTGCAGAACCGCTACGGAAGGCGAGGGCGGAACTGATGGCAACCTGGCCGGACCCCCGCGCGATCAGCGTGGGTTTCGCTTTCGGGCACAGCCAGTACGAGGACCCGACCGGGCTCACGTTCGAGATCGTGTCGCCGGCTGACGACCCGGACACCGGCGACGATCCGGGGCCGGCGCTGGACGACCTCACGAGCAACCGTGGCCGGCTCGGCGACGCGGGCGCGACCCAGGCGTCGGAGATCGACCTGAAGGTGCGCAACGACGACGGGGAGTTCAGTCCGCGCAACGTCTCCGGCCCGCGGTACGGTACGCTGCTCCGCGGCACGTGGGCGCAGATCGGCATCGATACCGGCTCAGGTCCGGAGCCGCTGGCCACCGCGAGCGCTCTCGGCTTCACGCCGACCCGGACCGGGCCGGGCATCGACCCGCAGGTCGCCGTGCAGGCGTGGGGCGTGCTCGACCGGATGGGCCGGGACGACGCGCGGGCGTCCGCGATGCGCAGGTTCGTCGAAGCCAACCCGCCGGACAGCTTCTGGGCTATGGAGGAAGGGGTCCTCGCCGACCAGCTCGCGGCGGGTGTGACGGGTGACCCAGCGCTGACGATCTACGGCTACGTCGACCCACTGACGTCGCTGTCGGGCGTCGGCGCGCTCGCACCGTGGCTGCTCAACGGCGTGCTGCTCAACACCGGCACCTTCATCGCTGCTCCGCGAACCAACCCGCTGGCCCACTCGTGGACCATGGACTGGCTGTACAACATCGCCGCGGCGCGCGGCGACAAGCTGTCGATCTCGTTCCTCATGTTCGACGGGATGGCGACGGCGACGCCCGGCTCGACGCCGAACATCAGCGTGCGCATGTTCGGCTCGGCCATCGGCGGCGGGAACGCGGGCACGGTAAAGATCGGCTTCCCGAACACGAACACCGCCGCCGCGAGCGCTACCTTGCCGGGCACGGCGATGCAGGGCAACACGCTGCACCATGTTCGGCTGCAGGCCGTCGACAACAACAACGGCACCTACACCCTCTCGTCCTGGCT
>DATCXD010000224.1:0-2002 GCA_036566005.1 Micromonosporaceae bacterium
CGGCGTCGGCCGGCGCAGCGTGGGCGACCTGATCTTCCGCGACAAGGTCACGGTGGACGGGCCGGTCCGCCTGTCCAGCCATCTGGCCGCCGTCCTGCATACCGATGTCCGCCTGTCCATGCGGTTCGGTCCGGACCGGGCGAACCGGAAACCCGTGCTGCAGGTGCTCGACGCGTCGGGGACGTGCATCGCCTTTGTCAAGGTTGGCGTGAATGCGCTCACCCGGGAGCTGGTCCGCCGCGAGGTCGCGGTATTGACCCGCTTGGAAGATCAAGACCTGGGGTCGGTACGGGCACCGCGTGTACGGTATGCCGGCCAGTGGCACGCCGACATGGAGTTGATGGTCGTCGACGCGCTGCCGGTATGGCGACCCGAACCGGTCGCCGGTGCGGTCGAGGCGGCGCGGATCGCCGCCATGCGGGCCGTGGCCGGGCTCGGCGGCGTACGGAGCGATGCCGAGGCACTCGACGGCTACTTGAGCGATCTGGCCGGACGCGTACGGGCACTTGACCCGAGTCCGTCTGTGGGGCCGCTGCTGGCCGCCCTGGACCGGGTCCGTCATAGCGGTCTCACGATCCCGATCGGCGCTTGGCACGGCGATTGGACCGACGGCAACATGGCGGTCCGCGGCGACGACGTACTCCTGTGGGACTGGGAGCGCTTCGCCGGCGGCGTACCTGTCGGCTTTGATGCGCTGCACTTCGAGTTCAACCGCGCCGTAGGACGGCTTAACATGAGCCCTGCGGCGGCCGCTACGTCGGCACGTGAACGAGCTGGCGCATTGCTTGGTCCGCTTGACGTCCCGCCGCGTTCGGCGGGCGCGGTGTGGACTCTCTACGCGGTCGAGGTTGCCACCCGCTTCCTGACCGACCGGCTCGACCGCACCACGTCTAAGCTCGGTCGGGTCTCCGAATGGCTGGAGCCGGCCCTGGCGGCGGGCGTAGCTATGGGATCGGCCGCGGGCACTATGAGATCGCCCGCGGGCATCGCCAGCGGGTCGGACGCTACAACGGTTGCCGGCGAGCCAACGCCGCGAGAGAGGCAGCAATGAGTCGCAGTGCGGTGCGGACGATGGTCTCCTACAACGCGGGCCGGGCGGCCCGCCTGGTCGGATCATTGACCGCCGATCAGCGGGCCCTGCCGTCGTTCCTGATCGTCGGGGCGCAGCGGGGCGGCACGACCTCGCTGTTCAAGGCATTGCTCCAGCACCCCTCGTTCATGCCGCCCCGGCTGCGCAAGGGAGTTCACTACTTCGACGTGGCGTACGGCAACGGCCAGAGCTGGTATCTCGGCCACTTCCCGCGGCGTACACAGCTCGAAGCGCGGTCCCGCCGGATCGGCGCGCCGGTCATCACCGGCGAGGCAAGCCCGTACTACATGTGGCATCCCGCCGTGCCCGGTCGGATCGCCGCCGACGTACCCGGGGTCAAGCTCGTCGTCCTGCTGCGCGATCCGGTCGAGCGCGCATACTCCGGCCACGCGCACGAATTCGCCCGCGGCTTCGAGACCGAGCCGTTCGAGCGGGCGCTCGAACTCGAGCCGTACAGGCTGGCCGGCGAGCGCGAGAAACTGCTGGCCGACCCGGCCTACAGCAGCAACGCAATGCAACACCTCGCGCACGCGGGTCGGGGTGAGTACGTCGACCAGGTGCTCACACTCGAGGCCGCGGTCGGCCGGGACCGGTTGATCGTCCTCGACAGCTCCGACTACTTCGCCGATCCGAGGCCGGTTTTCGCGCAGCTGTGCACATTCCTCGGCATTCCGGATGCGCCGGATGTGCGACACGACCGCCACAACGCCCGGCCGCGCTCGACGATGGCGCCCGAGACCGAAGCGCGGTTGCGGGAGCACTACGCACCGTATGACAAGCGGCTCGTCGACTGGCTCGGCTGGACACCGAGTTGGTGCCGCGACGGGTCACCGGGTGGAGCGCGTGACGCGGCGCAGTTGTCAGAGATGCCGTGGCCGCGACCGTCCAACGACCAGCCGGCGGCGGATCGAC
>DATCXD010000148.1:0-3489 GCA_036566005.1 Micromonosporaceae bacterium
GCGGCGACACCGCCTGGTGTGCAGTCGGAAGGAGGTGGTCACCCTCGCACAGTCAGGTGCCAGCGGTCACCGCCGGAGCGGTGACAACACTATGAGTCCAAGTCCCGCCAGCCACACCGCCGTGGCTGGCGGGACGACAGACCTTCGGCAGGAACCCCATGACCATCCACGTCATCGCCATGTCGGCCACCACCGACGACAGCCGCAAGTGGCCCCGGGCCGCAGGCGACCGTCATGGCCAGGGCACCCGGGTCGGATCACTCGCCGGGCCCTGCCTCCCCTATCGGCCCGCGCCACTGGTGGACGAACCACCGCCACTGGACTGGGCAACCGAGGAGCAGGTACCACCCGGACTTCTCTGACTACAGCGATCCGACTGCATTTCACCAGGAACCGCTCCACCGATCGGGCAAACGGGTGAGCTGATGACGCTTTGCGACATCGCCGTCGCACCGTCGGCCGACGTCCCGCGCGCCCAGATCGTCATCGTTGGACTCGCGTTCCTACAGAATCTCCGCCGCGGCCACGACGGACTCGCCACCCAGCCCCACGTCACCTTCGAGTCGCTGCCGTTCGCCGAGCTCGCCAAGGCAATGTGACACCGCGGTCGACACCGGCAATCGCTCAGACGACGCAACGGAACCTGTCGTCCCACCCACTCGACCAAGGTGCCTGGACATCACAGCTAGTCGAGGATGACGGAGGTGTCCTCGCCGGTCAGGGCGCGCCGGAAGTAGGACTGGGCCACGTGTGGGCGGTGTCCGTCGTCGGCTGGCAGGGAACGCCGGGCGATCTCGCGGACGAACGGAAAGGGATGCTTGGCCAGCAGCGACTCGGCGGCGTCATTGCTGTGCCAGGACACTTCGGCGATTCCGGCGTCCGGATCGCTTGAGCAGTCGAGGCTGCCCTCGAACGAGGTCACCTCGTAGCTGAGAATGATGGCCGATCCACCGGCGGCCGGTATCTCGCCGTCGTCCAGGCGGATCTGGGTTGGGTTGACCATGTGTCCGACACAGACCAGCTCCGGTACGCCATTGATGGTGAGCCCGGTCTCCTCCTTGATTTCGCGCGCCAATGCCTCCACCGCCAGTTCGCCCGGTGCCGGCCGGCCGCCCGGAAGCGCCCAGGCGGTTCCCGGTCCGTCCGGGCCAGGCTGCCGGACGAGCAGAACGTTCGAGCCGGAACGGATGACGCCTATCACCAACAACTCGACGGACAACGGCGAGGATCCTTTCGCGCGAGACCACTGTCACGTCAGTCTTCCACTTCGCAGGTCGTCCGGGACGAACACACTGCCTCCTGGCGAGGAGGTCGTCGTCGAGCCGGATCGTGTCCGGGTGGGGGCGGCGGCGATGTGGCGAGTTCCCGCATGAGCCGGTTACGGAGCGCGGCGACGGCCGGGAATGCGTGCCGCGCGGCGTGGAGCGGCATGCCCTGTCGGTAGAGGGTTTGGGACGCACGCGGCCCGGTCGGTTGACCGCTTCGGCCTCATCGACGAAGCAGTCCACATTAGATAATCTGCGTCGTGTGACTTTCGTGAGCCGCTGCAGATCGGTTGCTCCCCGTGCTGATCACCTGTGCTGCGAGGCGCAAAGAATGCAGGTGCGGGCGGCCGGACGGGCTTCGAGACGTTCCGGCGCTATCGGTTGGCCGCACTCCTCACAGAAACCGTAGGTGCCCGCGGCAGCGCGCTCCGCGGCGACGTCGAGGTCGGTCAGCCGCACACGGGCTTGCTGAAGGAGGGCCGCAACCTGCGCTCGTTCGAATGCGATGGTCTGGCCCTCCGGATCGTGCTCGTCGTCGGTCGCCACGGCCGTCCTCGCCTCAGTGATCTCACGGAGACTGTCTGCCAGCTCCTCGATCTGGGCGAGCGTGTCCTCGCGTGCGGCCATGAGTCGTTCCACGACGGTAGCGCCACTGTTGGCGTCGTCTGCGCCGGTTGACCTGGACTCGACCATCCTTCAGCCTACGTCGAGCGCAGCCAGCCTGTCGCCATGCTCTGGATTGTCGTATCACGTCTTTTCGATCTTGGTTAGAAACTCAGGCCCGGGAAGCGCCAGATCCGCATCGGCCGAGATCGAAAGCCGGGTCAGAGACTCGACCGGTTCGCCTGCGCGCATTCCGGTCGACACGGCGTGCCATGGTGTTGCCCCCGGGCCGCGGTTGGCCGCCGGCGTGTTCTTTCTCGTCACCTAGTCGCCGCGGTGACTGCGGTGTTGTGTATAACTCGGTCCTCATCGACGCGAGTCACATCATCGGCACCGGCACACGTGGCCCCGATCTGAACGTCACAGACGAAACGCGGCAGCCACTGACGCTGCTGCCGTAGCCGCCGACGACCTCCGAACCTTACGATGACGCGGCTTGCGGGTGGTTGTCCGCCGAACCGAGCCTGCTCACGGGCACCCCGGCGGTGCCGGCTCGCCCACGTTCGGCAAACTGATCGTATGCAGCGATCATTCGCCGCGGTGCGCCGCGGCCGCCGGAGGTGTTGATCCGTGCCCGATACGATTCCGGAGATCCTGGTCGCCGCGGCCGAGCGTGATCCCGACGGCGTCTGGCTGCGCACCGACGACGGCACGCTGACATTCTCGGGTACGGCCGGCCAGGTCGCTCGCCTCGCAAGGTGCCTGCACGACGAAGGAGTGCGCCACGGCGACCTTGTCGTGATGACGGCGCGGACCACGCCGACGTACCTGCTGTGCTGGTTTGCGCTGGCGTCGCTCGGCGCGGTGACCGTGCCGACGGACCCGTCCGGCACCGCCCAGGAACTCGCCGGCCTGGTTACGCAGGTGCAGCCGCGTATCGTGGTCACCGACGCGGCGATGCACGACGTCATGTCCGCCTCCGGGATCGCGGATGCCGCGACGCTGCTCGACATCGATGTCTTGCTCGGCGACTGGCGACTCCCCGACACCACCGTCGCAGCCGGCCCGTCGGTCACGGTTACGCCGGACGATCTCGCCGTATTGATCCCGACGTCCGGCACCACCGGCAAGTCGAAGCTCGTCATGCAGACGCATCGGGCGTACGCGATGGCGGGCGTCGGATTCCCGTACTGGATGGAACTCGACGCGACCGATCGCCTCATGACGTCGCTCCCGCTGTTTCACATCAACGCGCCGGCCTACTCGGTGTTGGGCTCATTGTCGTGCGGAGCGGGCCTCATTCTTCTGCCGCGGTTCTCTGCCAGCAGGTTCCTCGACTCCGCGCGGCGGCACGGTGCCACCGAGTTCAACGCGATCGGCGCGATGCTCGAAATCTTGATGCGCCAGCCGAGCCGGCCGGACGACGCCGACACGCCGCTGCGACTCTGCTACACCGGTCCGTCGCCGGCACGCGAGTGGCAGGAGGCGTTCGAGGAGCGGTTCGGCCTCCGCGTGGTGTGCGGGTACGCCATGTCCGAGTCACCGTACGGCCTGATCTGGCGACATGGCACCCGGCCGTTCGGCACGCTCGGCTCGCCGCGCCAGCACCCGACGCTCGGTA
>DATCXD010000159.1:0-7179 GCA_036566005.1 Micromonosporaceae bacterium
CGTGACCGAGCCGCTCCCAGCCCTCCTCGGCGGTGAACGGCGCGAAGCAGCTCAGCATGCGTACGAGGGCCTCGGCCCCTTCCCGTACGGTCGGGTGACCCGGCCCGACCCCGGTATCGACGGCGCGACGCAGCAGGTTGGTCAGTTCCATCAGTCGCGAGATGCCCACGTTGAGCCGCCGGGTGTCCATGGCGGTGGTCGCCTCGGCGATCAGCTTGTGGATCGACCGGCGCAGCGCGAGATCGGGCTCGGACGGCGCCGGTAGGACTCCGATGTCGCCGGTCAGCCGCCAGACCCGGGCGAGCCACTTCATCGCACCGGTCGGCGAGACGTCGGCCCAGTCGATGTCGTCCTCCGGCGGCCCGGCGAACACCATCGTCACCCGTACGGCGTCCGGGCCGTACGCGGCGATCTGCTCCTGCAGGTTGACCAAGTTGCCGAGGGTCTTGCTCATCGCCTTGCCGGCCATGATGACCTGGCCCTGGTTCATGAGCTTGGTGAACGGCTCCACGAACGGGACCATGCCGAGGTCGTAGAGCACCTTGGTGATGAACCGCGCATACATCAGGTGTCCGGTGGCGTGCTCGCGGCCGCCGATGTACTCGTCGACCGGCAGCCAGCGCGCGACACCGGCCGGATCGAACGGACCGTCGGTGTAATTCGGGTTCGGGTAGCGCAGGAAATACCATGACGAGTCCACGAACGTGTCCATCGTATCGGTGTCCCGCCGGGCCGGTCCGCCACACGACGGGCACTCGACGTTCACCCAGTCGGTGGCGCTCGACAGCGGCGACTCGCCGTCGGCCGGGCGCAGCTCGTAACCGGTCGTGGGCAGTTCGACCGGCAGCTGTTCGTCCGGCACGGGCACGAGACCACAGGCCGGGCAGTGGATGATCGGGATCGGCGTACCCCAGTAACGCTGCCGGGAGAGCAACCAGTCGCGCAGCCGGTAGGTGACCGCGGCCTCGCCCACGCCCTCGGCGGCGAGCTTGGCGGTGATCGCCTCCTTGGCCGCCTCGACCGGCAGGCCGTCGAATTCGCCCGAGTTGACCAGGCGTCCGTCGCCGTTGGTCGCGACGCCGGTCTCGGCCGGATCCGGCTCGCCGGTCGCGATGACCACCCGGACGGGCACGCCATGCGCGCGGGCGAAGTCCAGGTCGCGCTGGTCATGCGCCGGTACGGCCATGATCGCGCCGGTGCCGTACTCGGCCAGCACGTAGTCGGCCGCGTACACCGGGATCTGCTCTCCGCCGGCCGGGTTGATCGCGTAGCGGCCGAGGAACACGCCGGTCTTGGGCCGGTCGGTCGCGAGCCGCTCGATCTCCGTCGCAGTCGCGGCGGTCTGCTGGTACGCCTCGAACGCGGCGCGCTGCTCATCCGTGCAGAGCTCGTCGGCCAGCGGGGAGTCGACCGCGACCACGAAGAACGTGGCGCCGAACAGAGTGTCCGGTCGGGTCGTGAACACGCGCACGGGCTCGGCGCGGCCGGTGATGGCGAAATCGATGTGCGCGCCCGAGGAGCGACCGATCCAGTTGCGCTGGATGGCGAGCACTTCGTGCGGCCACTTGCCCTCGAGCTGGGCCATGTCGTCGAGGAACCGCTGGGCGTACGCCGTGGTCTTGAAGAACCACTGGGTGAGCGGGCGTTGCACGACGATCGTCCCGCAGCGCTCGCAGCGGCCGGCGATCACCTGCTCGTTCGCGAGCACGGTCCGGTCGTTCGGGCACCAATTGACCGCCGCTTCCTTGCGGTAGGCCAGGCCTCGGTCGAACAGCCGCAGGAACAGCCACTGGTTCCAGCGGTAATACTCCGGGTCGGAGGTGTGCAGCCGGGTCCGCCAGTCGAAGGAGACACCCAGCCGGCGGAACGACTCGGCCTGTACGGCGATGTTCGCGTACGTCCAGTCGCGCGGATCGAGATCCCGCTTCAGCGCGGCGTTCTCGGCCGGCAGCCCGAAGGAGTCCCAGCCGATCGCGTTGAGCACGTTGTGACCCTGCATCCGCACGTAGCGGGCGATGGCGTCACTGATCGAATAGACCTCGGCGTGGCCCATGTGTAGGTCGCCCGACGGGTACGGGTACATGCTGACCACGTACGACCGCGCGGTCGCGTCGTCGCCCTCGGTGAGCCCGTCCGCCTCGTACACGTGCAGGTCGTCCCACACCTTCATCCACTTGTCGATGATGGCGTTCGGGTCGTAGCTCTCGGCGGGTGCCTCGCGGGTCATGGACCTAACTCCTGGCTGGGCGGTGTGCCTTCTCAATGCGAGCGACAATGCGGGCGTTAATACGGGCGTCAAATTGCGGGCCGAATGCCTGCTCAGCGACGGCACGGCACCGTCGCAGATTGTGCCACACCGGGCAGCGGCGCTCGATTCGGCCACGTACCGACGCCCCGATGATCGGCGCAGATCGGCGCCGGCGTCAGCTCCAGATCGTCACGTACACCGGCGGGCGGAAGCGGGACGGCGGGACCCCTGCGCCGGGCGAACACATCAGCTGCATGGCCGACGGGGTGGACAAGAAGTTGACGAATGAGGTCGACGTTGTGGTCCGCCGGTCGGTACGCAGCGTCGTCGCGTACCAGGTGCCCTGCACCGGCGTCACGTCGGTCGGGACCACGTGGAGTTCGCCGCGACGGACATGGCTGTGCAGCAGCGTCGACACCGCTGGCGTCACGCCGTGGCCGTCGGCGGCCGCGACCCAGGCGGCGGTCTCGTTGGGGAAGACGCTGATGCGCTGGTCGGGTACCCGGAACGCGCGCAGCAGCCGGCCGATGTCACCGTACGGGTCGACGCCGGACGGCCCGACCAGCCACGGCCACGTGCGGGGCGGTCCGGTGAACCGCTTCTGTGGCGCCGCGGCGACGACGACGAGGTAGCGCAGGACGGGCTCGGTGATCAGATTGCGGTCGCCGTCGACCGGCACGGCCGGGCCGAGCGCGACATCGGCCAGACGGTCGGCCAGCAGCGCCCGCATCTCGGCGATGGTGGCCACGCCGGACGAAGCCTCCACCGTGCTGTTGCGGTGGCGGGTGAACGCCTCAGTGAGCGGTGTTGCGATGAACTCGGAGATGGTCGAGTTGACCAGCAGCCGGAGTTGAGCCGGCGCGCCGTTGGCCGCGCGTACCGCCGCCTCGGCCTCGGCGCCGAGGCTCACCATCTGCGATGCGATGGCGATCAGCCGGCTGCCGCCCGCGGTCAGCGTCATGCCGGCGGCGTCTTTCATGATCAGCTGGTCGCCGAGATGTTGCCGGAGCGACGCGATGGCCTTGGATACGGCGGGCTCGCTCACGCCCAGCACGTCGGCCGCGGCTCGGACCGAGCCAAGGCGGGCCACCAGGACAAAGGCCCCGAGTTGGGTGAGCGTCACAGTTGCAACATTCGCACGCCCTGGCCCCGCTCGGCCAGCCGGCTCGTGAACGGTGGGGTCGCGGGCTAACCGATCGGTTAAGGCGCCGTTGCTCTCATGGCGACGTCGGCGCGAGGATGCTCGTGGTTGACCATGTTCCACCACCGTGCGTCCGATTCACCCACCCTGGACGCCCTGGCCTGGAGGCGTGATGCAGGTACCGGCACATTTCGAATACGAGAAGGCGACGAGCGTCGAGCACGCAATCGCCCTGCTCGCCCAGTGGGGAGAAGAGGCGCGGGTGGTCGCGGGCGGCCACAGCCTGCTCCCGATGATGAAACTTCGACTGGCTCGACCCGAGGCGTTGATCGACATCAATGATCTCGACGAGCTGGCGTACGTCCGTTTGGAGGGCGACGAGCTGCGGATCGGGGCAATGACCCGGCACGTTCAACTGCTCCAGTCGCCGATCGTGTCCGAGCACTATCCGATTTTCGTCGACGCCGAGCGGGTGATCGCCGACCCGATTGTTCGAAACCGCGGCACGGTCGGCGGATCGCTGTGCCAGGCCGACCCGTCCGAGGACCTGTCGGCCGCGTTCGCGGCGGTCGCCGCCACGTGCGTGATCCAGGGCGCCGACGGAACGCGTACGGTGCCGGTGCGTGAGTTCCACACCGGGCCGTACGAGACCGTCGTCCAGCCCAGCGAACTCCTGATCGAGATCCGGGTCCCGGTGCGCCCGGGCGGCGGCAGCGCGTACGAGAAGATCGAGCGCCGCGTCGGCGATTGGGCCGTCGCCGCCTCCGGAGTCGCGCTCTGGCTCGACGGCGACACGGTGACCGACGTCGGCATCGGTCTGACCGCGGTCGGCGCGGAGCACTTCCACGCGGCCGAAGCGGAGGACTTCCTGCGCGGCAAGTCGGTGACCGAGGAGAACTTCGCGCAGGCCGGCGCGATCGCCGCCGAGCATTGCGAGCCGAGCGCCGACCAGCGTGGCCCGGTCGACTACAAGCGGCACCTCGCCGGCGAACTCACCACCCGGGCGCTGCGTCGTGCGGCCGCCCGCGCTCGGGGATTAGGGGACATTACGTGACCGCCAGCGGCCAGCGAGGAACGAGCCGGCGCGACCGGGCGGTCGCCGACATGGGAGGCGTAGGACATTGCAAATCACAGTGAACGTCAATGGCCAGGACTACTCGCGGGATGTCGCTCCGCGGATGCTGCTCGTGCACTTCCTGCGCGACGAGTTGTCGCTGACCGGCACGCACTGGGGCTGCGACACATCCAACTGCGGCGTGTGCACCGTGTGGATGGATGAGACGCCGGTGAAGTCGTGCACGGTTCTCGCCGTGATGGCGGATGGTCGCCGAGTGCGTACGGTTGAGGGACTGGCCAACGGCGCCGAGTTGGACCCGGTCCAGCAGGGTTTCGTTGCTTGTCATGGATTGCAGTGCGGGTTCTGCACGCCGGGCATGATGATGACCGCCCGGACGCTGCTCGACCACAACCCGGATCCGAGCGAGATGGAGATCCGGGAGGCAATCTCGGGCCAGCTGTGCCGGTGTACCGGGTATGAGAATATTGTCCGTTCCGTACGATGGGCCGCCGAACATGAGGCGGAACAGCGGACGGCAGCGTCGCAGGAGGTGTCCGCGTGACCGCCACCGCAGCGCCGGCGACCCCGATGGGGTTTGGCCGGATGGCCCGCAAGGAGGACGCCCGCTTCACCCGCGGCAAGGGCAACTACGTCGACGACGTGCAGTTGACCGGCATGCTGCACGGGGCGATCCTGCGCAGCCCGTTCGCGCACGCCAAGATTGTGTCGATCGACACGAAGGCCGCCGAGGCGCACCCGAAGGTCAAGGCGGTGATCACCGGCGCCGTGCTGGAGACGCTCGGCCTCGCCTGGATGCCGACCATGTCCTACGACACGCAGGCCGTGCTAGCCACCGACAAGGTCCGCTTCCAGGGCCAGGAGGTCGCGTTCGTGATCGCCGAGGATCGCTACTCGGCCCGCGACGCGCTCGAGCTGATCGATGTCGAATACGAGGAGTTGCCGGTCGTCTACGACGCACGAAAGGCGATGGACCCGGACGCACCGGTGATCCGCGACGACAAGGAAGGCAAAACCGACAACTTCATCTTCGACTGGGAGTCCGGCGACCGGGCGAAGACCGATGAGGTGTTTGCGAACGCCGAGGTCGTCGTGTCCCAGGATGTCCTTTATCCTCGCGTCCATCCGGCGCCGCTGGAGACGTGCGGCGCGGTAGCCGACATGGATCCGGTCTCCGGCAAGCTCACGCTCTGGTGCAACACCCAGGCACCACACGCCCACCGGACCGTGTACGCCCTCGTCGCCGGCCTGCCCGAGCACAAGATCCGGGTGATCTCGCCGGACATCGGCGGTGGCTTCGGCAACAAGGTGCCGGTCTACCCGGGCTACGTCTGTGCGATCGTCGGCTCGATCGTCCCCGGCAAGCCGGTGAAGTGGGTCGAGGACCGCTCGGAGAACCTGATGTCGACCGGCTTCGCCCGCGACTACCACATGCACGCGGACGTCGCCGCGACGAAGGACGGCAAGATCCAGGCGATACGGGTGAACGTGCTCGCCGACCACGGCGCGTTCAACGGCACCGCGCAGCCGACAAAGTACCCGGCCGGCTTCTTTGGCGTGTTCTCCGGCAGCTACGACCTCGAAGCGGCGCACTGCGACGTCAAGGGGGTGTACACGAACAAGGCGCCCGGCGGTGTCGCGTACGCGTGCTCGTTCCGCATCACCGAGGCGGTGTACATCATCGAGCGAATGGTGGACGTGCTCGCCTACGAACTCAAGATGGACCCGGCCGAGCTACGCATGCGCAACTTGCTGCGATCCGAGCAGTTCCCGTACGACAGCCCGACCGGCTGGCAGTACGACTCGGGCGACTACCCGAAGACGCTGCAGCTCGCGCTCGACATGGTCGGCTACGACCAGTTGCGCGCCGAGCAGGCCGAGCAGCGGGCGAAGTTCGCGGCCGGCGAGCGCCCACAGACGCTGACCGGCATCGGCCTCAGCTTCTTCACCGAGGCGGTCGGCGCCGGACCGCGCAAGCATATGGACATCCTCGGGCTCGGCATGGCCGACGGTGCGGAGTTGCGCGTGCACCCGACCGGCAAGGCGGTGCTGCGGATCTCCGTACAGAGCCAGGGTCAGGGGCACGAGACCACGTTCGCCCAGATCGTGGCCGAGGAGCTCGGCATCTCGCCGGACGACATCGACGTCGTACACGGCGACACCGACCAGACGCCGTTCGGCCTCGGCACGTACGGTTCCCGGTCGACGCCGGTCTCCGGTGCCGCTACCGCTGTCGTGGCCCGGAAGGTCCGCGACCGCGCGAAGATCGTCGCCTCGGCCATGCTCGAGGTGTCGGTGGACGACCTGGAGTGGGAGAAGGGCCGCTGGTTCGTCGCCGGTGACCCGGAGAAGGGCAAGACGATCCAGGAGATCGCGCTCGCGTCGCACGGCGCGCTCGAGTTGCCGGAGGGCATCGAGGGCCACCTCGACGCGACGACGGTCTACAACCCGCCGAACCTCACGTTCCCGTTCGGTGCGTACATCTGCGTGACCGACGTCGACCCCGGCACCGGCGCGGTCAAGGTGCGGCGGTTCGTCGCGGTCGACGACTGCGGTGTACGCATCAACCCGACGATCGTCGAGGGTCAGGTGCACGGCGGCCTCGCCGAGGGCGTCGGCATGGCGCTGATGCAGGTCATGGCGTTCGACGAGGAGGGCAACTGCCTCGGCGGCTCGTTCATGGACTACCTGCTGCCGACGTCGCTGGAGTGCCCG
>DATCXD010000167.1:0-4400 GCA_036566005.1 Micromonosporaceae bacterium
GACGAAGCGACCGAAGTCCCAGCCGACACCCACGTTGATACCGCTGAGGCAGCCGCACCAATTACGGACGAGATCAACGAGCCTGCAACCCAGGACGGCGCCGCCGAGGCCGACACGGATTCCGCGGACACGTAACGTCCCCCGTACCACGGAACTTCGAAAGCCCGCGCCGATCGCGGCGACGCGTAACCGTCCCCCGTACCACATAACTTCGAAAGCCCGCGCCCCACGACGCGCAACGGGCAGCCGGACAGTGACATGGCCAGGCTGAGGGCACCCCACTCACGACGAACCTAAATGCTCTGTCCTCGGCGTGAGTGGGGTGCCCTCAGCGGTAAGCCAGGCCCAGAATCAAGCCAGCCGCGCCGACAGCGTGATCTCCGCGCCGGCCAAAACCTTGGAGACGGGACACCCCGCCTTCGCCGCCGCCGCGACTTCCTGGAACTTCGCGTCGTCGATGCCCGGCACGGTGGCGACCGTGTCGAGGTCGATCTTTGTGATGCCGAAACCGTCAGCGACCCGATCGAGATGCACGGTCGCGCTCGTCGCGATTGACGTCGGCGTGAATCCGGACTGACCGAGTTCCAAGGACAGCGCCATCGAGAAGCAGCCGGCGTGGGCCGCCGCGATCAGTTCCTCCGGGTTGGTGCCCGGGCCTGACTCGAACCGGGAAACGAATGAGTAGGACCCTTCGAAGGCGCCCGAGCCGAGCTTCATGGTGCCCGAACCGTCGCGCAGGTTGCCCTCCCAGAGGGCGGATGAGGTACGTGTAGGCATGCATCAAACGCTAACTCACCGACGATGGCTCCTGGTCGTTTCTTGCCGCACGACGGGCGGCGCGATGCCGGTCGTGGCGGATCATGACGTACCAGCCGGGAAAGCCCCACAGGAAGCCGGCGAGGCAGATCCACAGCCAGTCGGTGTGGCCGTGGGCGGCCAGCGTGTGCCGGAATAGCAGGAGGACGAGACCGGCGATCGCCCACAGCACCATGCCGCCGATCGCGAACGGCACGGTTGGCGGGTCGACCGGCTCGAGGTGACGCTGTGGTGGTCGGCCATCCGTGGTGATCGGCTGTTCGGGCACGAGGGCAGCGTACGTCCTCCGGCCGGCGGTAAAGCAATTGTGCCCGGACCGGCGCACCCTGGAGGGTAACGACCGGATCGTCCGACGCTCGTGACCGACGTCATGCCAGATGTCGGTATCGTTAGCCAAGCTTATTAGTTAAGCTAATGAGTGGCCGGGTCGACGACCGGCACGGACGTCCAGCGGCGATACGCAACAACACCCCGTGCCTCCGGCCAACACGATGGCAGGGGTTGGGGTGGAGAATGATCCGCGACGAGACGACGACGCGACGGCGCCCGCAGAGCGGGCCCAAGAAGTTGCTGGCCGTGGCCGCGCTCGCGACCGAGCTGCGCGATGGCGTGATGCGCTTCAACCGGCGACTCCGCCAGGCTCGTCCGGTCGGCGACCTCACCGGTTCGCAGTTGTCCGTCTTGACCAGCCTTGAGCTGGCCGGCGCAATGACCCCCCGCGAGCTGGCCGAATCCGAGCGTGTCCGGCCCCCGACGATGACCAAGATCGTGGCGCGGCTCGAAGAGATCGGCGTGGTCCAGCGAACCCCGCATCCCACCGATGGGCGGCAGGTCATCCTGTCCGCGACGGCTCGTGGGCGCGAGGCTCTGGCCGAGACCCGGCGGCCACGTGATGCCTGGTTGACCAAGCGGCTCGCGGCGCTCTCCGACGCGGAACGCGACACGCTCCAAGCGGCCGTGGAGATCATCACGCGGATCGCTCGCGACGACACCCCCGAAACCCGGCAACGCTAGCTACAACTTTTAGCCCCCCAGAAGGCGGACCACACGGTGCAGGAACGGCTCAACAACATATTTCGCGCGATGCACGTACGCAACTACCGCCTGTTCGCCACCGGACAGATGGTTTCGTTGCTCGGCAACTGGATGCAGGTCACGGCGCAGGACTGGCTTGTGCTCCAGCTTTCGCACAACTCACCGTCCGCGCTCGGCTACGTCACCGCGCTGCAGTTCATGCCGGTCCTGTTCCTCACGCTCATCGGCGGCAAGCTCGCGGACCGCTTCGACAAGCGCCACATCCTGATCGTCACCGCGGCGACGTACGCGTTGCTCGCCACGCTCATGGGCATCCTCGTCGTCAGCGGTGCGATCCAGCTGTGGATGGTGTTCTGCTTCGCCTCGGCGTGGGGCGCGATCGGCGCGATCGACAACCCCACGCGTCAGGCGTTCGCGTCCGAGATGGTGGGTCGGGATCTGTTGCCGAACGCGCTCGCCTTGAACTCCGCGGTGTTCAACTCGGCACGCATCTTCGGTCCGGCGGTTGGCGGTGTCGCGATCGCGCTGTTCGGCACGGGTACCGCGTTCGTGCTCAACGCGTTCACATTCATCGGCCCGATAGTCGCCCTGTGCCGGATGGTCCCGGCGGAGTTGCACCGCGACCTCGCGGACCGTGCGAAGGCCGGCCATGCGCGCATCAGCGACGGTCTCCGGTACGTCCGGCGCCGTCGGGACCTTGTCATCCCGATGACGCTGATCATGGTCGCCGGGTTGTTCGCGTTCAACTTCTCGGTGACCCTGCCGGTCCTGGCGAAGAACGTGTTCCATCGTGGCGCCGGCAGTTTCGGCCTGCTTTCCACCTGCCTCGCGCTCGGTGCGCTGTGTGGCGCGCTGGCCGGCGGCACCCGCAAGGGACGCCCTTCGACCTGGGTTGTCGGCGGTGCCGCGATCGCCTTCAGCGTCTTCGAGACCTTCCTTGGCCTGTCGCCGACGTTCATCGTCACGCTCGCGTTGCTGGTCCCCACGGGCTTCTGCATGATCTACTTCGCGCAGGCCGCGAACCAGCGCGTCCAGATGGGCACGGACGCGGTTGTCCGTGGCCGCGTGATGGCGCTCTACGTACTCGTGTTCCTCGGCACGACGCCGGTCGGCGCTCCGGCCGTCGGCTGGGTCGCCGAGGCGTTCGGCCCGCGCACGCCGCTGTGGGCCGGTGGCGCGCTGACCCTCGTCGCCGCGATTGTGGTGTTCGTTCTCGAACAGCGGCGCCAGGGCGTACGGGTCCGGCTGGACCGCGACTCTCGCCGGCTCACGGTAGCGCCGAAGATCGAGGTCGAGCCGGAGCCCGCCCTGCAAGGAGCATGACCTACCGGCACCGGACAAAAAGAACAGGCATCACAGCACCGGACATCGCCGGGTCGAAACGCGCTTTCCGAATTCGACCTGGCGGTGTCCGGTTCACGTCAATCGTGAAGTTGCAATCCCAGGATGGGCGAATGGCATAAATCCGGTAGCAATTGTTGCCCTGCCCGCT
This sequence comes from Micromonosporaceae bacterium, assembly GCA_036566005.1. GTDB lineage: Bacteria > Actinomycetota > Actinomycetes > Mycobacteriales > Micromonosporaceae > DASQPR01. The sequence continues at coordinate 3,344 of DATCXD010000167.1, forward strand.
TACCGTGAGTCATCGTGACCTGGTTGCTGGCTGTGTCGATGTTCCTCGCCGTCACTGTGCTCAGCATCGTGCCGTTGGCGGTGCTCGCTGTCATTTACGCCGATAACCTGCTGGAGTCCCTCGCCCGCACCCGCCGCCGCGCCCGAAAGGCGCGCGAGCGCGTGCTGCCGGAGCCGGTCGGACCGCCGCTGGAAAAGATCGCGACCGATCTGCGCCGGATCGGGTCGGCTCGGCGGGAGACAAGCCTCGGATCGCTGGGCTATACGATCCTGACCACGCAATACGACAAGCAGCTCGCCAACGGATGCCGCGCGCTCGGCCTCAACCACCGGATCTACGACCTGTGTGGTTTTGACCTCGAGATGGAACGGCTGCGGGTCGAGCGAGCGTTGAGCGAAGCCGGAATGGTGCTCGCCTCCGACATCGAGCAGGACGTCGACGGGTGAGGCTGTTCGTCGCGGCCTATCCGCCGACCGCGGCGCTCGACGACCTTGCGACCCGCGTCGATGGTCTGCGCGTTGGCCGGGCCGCGACGGCCGGCGTCAACGCGCGGCTCGCCGCCAGATCGCTCTGGCACCTGACGGTCGCGTTCCTGGGCGATGTGGACGAGAGGCGACAGGACGCGGCGGCTGCGGCGGTCGATCGGGCCGCGGTGGAGGCCGACGGTCTGCCGATGCTCCGGCTCGCCGGCGGTGGCACGTTCGGACGCGGGAATTTCACGACCATGTGGGTCGGTCTCGCCGGCGACGTGGACAGCCTTGAATCATTGGCCGGTACGGTCCGAGCCAAGCTCCGTCGCGCGCACGTGCGCTACGACCGCAAGCCGTTCCGCGCGCACCTGACGATCGCCCGGCCGGGGCAGCGACTGCCACGGGATCAGATCGACGCCGACGTTGAAGCCTTGGCGACCTACACCGGCCCGACCTGGCCGCTCACCGAAATGATCCTGGTCGAGTCCCACCAGGGCCCGCACCCCACGCACGTCCCCCTGCACCGAGCCGAACTGGGTAGACGAACGCAGTGATCCACCACCATGGACGATTGCGTCGCAATAGCA
>DATCXD010000199.1:0-5661 GCA_036566005.1 Micromonosporaceae bacterium
GTCCATGAACACCGCGCAGTTCGAGCCGCCGTCCGTCGCGATCCATACGTTGCCACGCCGCGAGCAGCACGCCGAGTCCGGACGAGTCCAGGACCTCAAGACCCGAGGCATCCACGATGAGTCGCCGGTAACCGCCGTCAACCAAGGCGCGGAGTCGGGGTCGCGCCTCGGCCGCCGTGTCGTAGACCAGGGCGCCGGCGACGCGCACGTTGATCGTCTCGGCGTTCGAGGCGCTCATCGCGGACACCGTCACCTCGCTCATACCCGACACCGTCCCAACCGTGGACGCGCATCAGCACCCGATGTCGCGACCGGCCCTACGACACCGGCCGTACGACGACGACCACCTGCGCGGAGCCTCGGTCGCGGCCCCGAAACATGCGGCGTTGCGCGTCCGTCGGGCCCGTATACCCGGCAGAACCCTGAGCAACCCTCGATCCGGTGGCCAACTTCGCGATCACCGACGGTGTGGCGGTCAGGGTCAGCAGTCCGCCGGGCTGCCCCAGCCGCCGAGCCGCCGAAGCCGCCGGGCCAATCTCATCGGATACCGTCGATCGCCGACACCGCGCCGCCGCGGCCGTCGCGGCAACCCACGTCGAAGGAGTGCCGATGCCCGCTGTCGAGCTCTGCGCCGCGCTAACCCGCACCCGGGACCGGTAGCGATGACGGACCGGGCATCGGCATCACTCTTGCGGAAGATCGACTGCGTGATGATCCGGGTGCCGGATCTCGAAACCGGCGCCCGTTTTTACGAGCAGACCTGCGGTCTGCGTCGACTGTGGAGCGATACATCGTCGGTCGGTCTCGCGATGTCGGACACCGACGCCGAGATCGTCGTCCACACGATGGACCTCCCACGCGACCGGGGCGTTCATTTCCTGGTCGACGATGTGCCCGCCGCGGTCGCCGAGCTGGTCGGAAACGGTTCGCGAGTCATCGAGGAACCATTCGAGATCTCGATCGGGCGATGCGCCGTGCTGGCCGACCCGTTCGGCAATGCGCTGTGCGTCCTCGATCTGAGCAACGGCACCCGCCCCGACAACAACACGCCTCACAAGGACTGAGCACCCGGACTGAGCATCCCAGACTGAGCATCCGGGCCGAGCATCCCCGGGGAGTAAGCCGCCCGGAGAACGGGCCACGCGGGTGCTGGGCCGGTCAGGCCGGACTCAGCGTGGCGGTCCGCTGCGCCGTTGGGTCGGCCGGTCCCCCGTCGGTCACGACGAACACGTCGATCATGCCGCTGACCTCGAGCAACCGGCGCACGATCGGGTGCGGTCCGGCGATCGTGAGGGTGCCGATATCGAGGTGTTGGGCCAGGCGCACGAGTGCCGCCAGGCCGGACGAGTCGCAGAATTCGAGCCGCCGGACATCGAGCACGACATCGCCGGCCTCGCGGTCGATCGCATGGAGGAAGCGGCTGGTCAACTGCGGCGCGGTCAGCATGTCGAGCTCGCCACGGAGGGTGAAGGTCGGTCGGCCGGCGCTGCGGTCGACCTCGATGCTGAGCGGCACATCTCCCCCAGGTCCCCGCGGCCGAGCGCAGGTAACGAACCACAAATGACCACGTGACAAATACCCAAGTACGAATAACCGAGCGACAGCTAACCGTGTAACAACGCGCGACCATGCTGCGACGACGCCGTGATCGCCTCGCGACGACACCATGACCGGCCGTGATCAATCCTGCCCCGACCCCGGTCGGGTGTCCACCTTATGGCCCGGGGTGTCGGCGTCCCCGTCCGGCCGATCGCGACCGTCCGATGCAGCCGGCATAGGGCGCGGCCGAGCGGCCGGCCCCGGGCGGCCCGAAGCACGGCGGACCGGGCGCCTGACCGCGCCTTTCCGGTTTGGCCACGAGCGCCCCGGGTACGAGGGTCCACTGACCGTACGAGATCGTGGCGCACGCGAGCGTCCGGCAAACCGGCATAAAGGGAGCACCGCGATGGAAACCAAGGACCTGATCGATCTTCTCAACGATGATCTCGGCACCGAATACCGCTCGATCGTGCAGTACGTCCAGCACATCGCGACCATCAAGGGCGCTCAATACCAGGCGCTGACCGGCGAGTTGCGCAAGCACGTCGTGCAGGAACTTGACCACGCGATGGCACTGGCCGACCAGATCGACTTCCTCGGCGGGACGCCCACCGTCGTCGTACCGACGACTCCGAGTGAGCCGGACGAGGACGCCGCGCTACGCCTCGACCTCGAACTCGAAGAGGGCCAGCTCAAGCGCTACCGCGAGCGGATCGAGCAGGCCAACGAAATGAACCTGCCGGATGTGGCGGAGGCGCTGCGGCCCCTGCTGTCCCAGACGCAGGATCATGTGATGGACCTGCGTACGGCTTTGGGCAAGTAGCGGGCGATCCGGGTGCACGACCGGGACGAAACCGATCGGGGCGACCGTGCCGACCGCGACGAGACACCGCACGAGCGCTGGGACCGCAACTTCGGCGAGATCCTGCAGGAGGTCCGGGTCGCTCAGACCGGCGTGCAGATCCTCTTCGCGTTCCTGCTGACCCTGCCGTTCTCGGCGCGGTTCGACGAGACGGTGCCGCGCGATCGCGCGGTCTACGTCGTCACGCTGCTGGCGAGCGCAGCCGCGAGCGCGTTGTTCCTGGCACCGGTGAGCTACCACCGGGTGGTGTTCCGGCAGGACCGGAAGGACGCGCTGGTCACCACGGCGTCGCGGCTGGCCCAGGGCGGTCTTGTGTGTCTGCTCGTGGCCATCGTCGGAGCCGTGTTCGTCGTCATGGACGTGGTGATCGGGCTCGGGGCTGCGATCGCCGCCGGCGCGGCCGTCGCTGTGGTGTGCTGTGCTCTGTGGTACGTGTTGCCGATACGCGCGCTGGCGCGTCACCCACCGCCGAGGGCAGCGTCCCGCGGTGGCGCGACCGGATCGAGGTGACGAGATGCCCATCGGCCCGCAGCCGCGCGGCACGCGCGGCACGATCGAGCGGCCCTACAGCGCCCTGCGACTCCGGCTCGGGCTGGCGATCGCCGGCCTCGTGATTTGCACCGGCGGAGGCATACTGCTCTGGCACCTCGGGTTCCCCCCGCTGGGCATCGCGCTTTTCGTGATCGGAGCGATGGCGCTGGTCGACATGGTGGTGATCAGCGTGCGATTGAGTCGCGGTGGCGCCCACCCGCCGACGGCACCACCGCCAATGCGGTGACGCGGGTTGACCGGGTGGCGGGTTGACCGGGTCGCGGGTTGACCGGGGGGCAGGTTGACCGGGTGGCAGGTTGGCCGGATTGCGGGTTGGCGCGGGTGCCGGATTGGCCGGGTGGAGCGGGCGCCGCCTCAGCGTTGCGGCTTTCCCAGCTCATGCCAGGACTTCTCCGTCACGTCCACGCCGTAGTGCTTGGCCGCCGCCCTGATGTTGGCAAACGCTTCGTCGCGTTCCGCGTCGGTTACGTCCTGGACCTGGTCGAAACGGGCGATCGCGTTGCGGACGTGCTTGGCATCCGTCAACGGTTCCTTGCGGGCCTTGGCGAAAGCGTACGCGCTGTCGGGCAGTTTGTTCTTCGCCGCTGCGTCGAGTTCGCCGTGCTTGTCCGCCGGCTTCCAGGTAGTCATACGGACGCCATTCCCGGTGCCCGTCGCGATAAACAGCTACGTGCTCGATTCAGCCGACGCGTCCGTACCGCCTTAATATGCGTGTGCACATCATAGGCGATCGCTTATAAACTCGGCCTAGCGGATGCCGTTCGTCCGCCCACGAAGGGGTGCCCATGACTGAGTTGTCGCAGGTCCGCGACGGCCACGCACGAGCGGTCCGGCTGAGCGCGCAGATCGCCGCCCGAACGACACCGACCGACCTCGGCCGCGCGACTCCGTGCGCCGGCTGGACGCTGGCCGACCTGCTGTCGCACATGATCGCGCAACACCGCGGCTTCGCCGTCGCCGCGACCGGCGCGCAGACCGCACTGCCGGACTGGGAGCCACGCCCCCTGTCCGACGATCCAGTGGCCGAATACGCCGCCGCCGCCGATGATGTCGTCGCCGCGTTCGCCGGCGTCACCAACGGCGACCGCGATGTCTGGCTCCCGGAGCTGGGCGGACGTCCCTTCACCACGCGCGACGCGTTGACATTCCAGCTTGTCGACGATGTCGTCCACGCATGGGATCTTGCCCGCACGCTCGATGTGCCATTGGGTGTCGACGACGACCTGGCCGAGGCCGCGTTGGCCGTCGCACTGCGGGTGCCGGACGATGCGGCGCGCCGTGGTCCGGGCTTCCCGTTTGCTCCGGGTCTTCCGGTCGCGGACGATGCCAGCACGCTCGACCGGACGTTGCTGGCCCTCGGGCGCTCACCGGCATGGCCGCACTGATCCGTCCACGCGCCGAGGCCGACCTGGCGGCCTGTGTCGAAGCGCTGTGGACGACGCACGAGACCAGCGGTTATCCGGCGGTGTGGCCGCGCGACCCGGTCCGATGGCTCACCCCCAGTGGCCGCGACGTCCGGGCCTGGGTTGCCGCCGTCGATGGTGCGGTCGTCGGCCACGTCGCGCTCGGTCGCGACGACGATATCGCGGGTACGGCGACGGTCCCGTCGCTCGCCATCATGCGGCTGTTCGTCGCCCCGGTCGCCCGCGGCCGAGGTGTCGGCGCGGCACTCCTCGCGACAGCCGTGGATTTCGTCCGCGCGAACGCATTGCGGCCGGTGCTCACCGTGGCCGACACCGGCGCCGCCGCGATCCGCCTCTATGAGCGGGTTGGTTGGCGTCGCATCGGCGGGCGCAGGGCCGATTGGGAGGAGCCCGACGGCCGGCATCCCATGGTGTACGACTATGTCCTGGACCCGCTGTGACCGCGCCCGACCCGTCGAACGAGGACGACCGTCGCGACCTGGCCGCGATGATGATGCCCGTCGGTCGCGCGCTGACCACTGGCGAGCGGCCGATCCTCGACGCTCACGGGCTTTCCATGTGGGCGTACGTCGTGCTCGTAGCGCTCGCCGACGAACCCGTACGCACGCAGGCCGCGCTCGCCGACGCGATCCGTGCCGACAAGACGCGCATCATCCCGGTGCTCGACGACCTGCAACAGCGCGGGTTGATCGAGCGCTCGCCCGACCCGGCCGACCGGCGCAGCCATCTGTTGTCGCTGACGACCGCGGGGCAACAGGTGCACCGGGCGGCACGCTCGGGCATCCGCGCCTACGAGCATCGACTGCTCGATCGACTGTCACCGGCCGACCGCACCGGTCTGCTCTCGGCGCTCGCCCGACTCTCGTCCTTGTCCTGGAACGAGCTGACATCCCCCGCACCCCGCGACTGAGCCGGCCCAACGGGCCGAATGCTTGACTGACCGACCATCGGGTCGGCGACCCGCCACCCACCGAGGAGACGATCGACATGTCCATCCGTACGCAGATCTCCGGCATCGTGCTCGGCGCGCCCGACGCCGGCACGCTCGCGCGCTTTTACCACCAGCTGCTCGGCTGGCCGTACGGTGCGGACGAGCCCGGCTGGGTCACGCTGCGGCCGCCGGGCGACGGCCCCGGCCTGTCGTTCCAGACGGAGGAAACACACATCCGCCCGGTATGGCCGGGCGTCTCCGGCGCGCAGCAGATGCAGATACACCTCGACATCGAGGTCGACGACCTCGACGAGGCCGGCGCGCACGCGATCGCGGCCGGCGCGACGCTGGCC
>DATCXD010000228.1:0-2739 GCA_036566005.1 Micromonosporaceae bacterium
GGTGGCGCCGGTGGCCGTGGTGGCGTCGAACTCGAGCGCGGCCGGGTCTTCGGTGATCGCGCCGGCGGCGAAGGCTTCGTCGGGGTTGGCGACGAGATGGTCGCCGAGTGCCGTCGAGGCGCCGAGAACGGCGATCAACGAGCTGCGTAGTACGGCGTCGTGGCGCAGCGCCGCCACCAGGCTGTCCTGGGCATGGCTTACCGGTCTCGGCGTGTGCTCTGCCCGGCTCGGTTTGCGGGTGGCCAAGCTTTGCTTGTGTTCGGCTGCCTCGACGAGGCGGGACAGCGTACGTAGAGCGAGATCGGGGTCGGCCGCGTACGCGAGCGCTTCGAGAACATCATCGGCGCCGTCGCCGGTGCTGTGCTGGGCGGCCGAATCCCAGAGCCCCAACCCGGCCAGTGTCTCCGTGGCGCGCGTCGGATCGGCGTACCCGTAGCGCAGCAGACGGCCGGTGCCGTGGGGTGGTCGGCCGGCGGCTTCGACGGTGGGTTTCATCGCGTCGGCACCGCTAGTGGCCGAGGAGCGGAAGTTGGCGCGCCGGCAGCACCTCGAGTTCGCCCCGAGCGACCGCCGCGAACCGGAGAGCGAACGGCTGCCACACGTCCTGAATGTCGTCGAGCACGGCCGCGCACTCTTCGACGAGAGTGGCCGCATCAGTGCCGAGATCGGCCAGCACCTTCGTGTTGGACGCGGCCCAGTCACCGATCATCTCGGCGTCGCACTCGATGTGGAACTGCAGGCCCCAGGCGCGGTCGCCCATCCGGAACGCCTGGTGCGGATACCGCGTCGACGCGGCGAGCAGCGTGGCGCCGACCGGGAGCTCGGTGATCTCGTCGTGGTGCCACTGGAGTACGTCCGGCACAAAAGGAACGTACCGCCAGAGCGTGTCGTGCTCCGCCGCGTCCCGGCGGGCGATGAGCTTGGCGCCGATCTCCGGCCCGGACACGCTGCGCTCGACGGTCCCGCCCATCGCCGTGGCGAGCAGTTGACCACCGAGGCACACGCCGAGCGTCGGGACCTTGTTCCGGACCGCCTTGCGCAGCAGGCTCTCCAGCGCCGGGAACCAGGGGGCACCCGGGTTGCCGCTCGGGTCGTCGTACGCGTGCTGATCGCCCCCGAGCACGACAAAGGCCGCGTAGCCGCCCAGGTCAGCCGGGAGCGCCTCGCCGTTGTACGGCCTGGACACGTGCAGCTCCAAGCCGGCGTCGGTCAGCCACTCCCCCAGCCGCCGGGCGTCCTCGGTCGGGTCGTTTTCGATCACCAGCGCGCGATTGCTCACGTGTCGAGGTTATCCGCGTCGGTCCGAAGCGGGTCACCCCGATGGCAAGCGACGTACGAGGTGACCACAACCTCGATAACGGGCGCCAGACGCAGATTAGCGCGACGGCCATCAATGTCCAGACCGCACACCCTCACTTTCACAAGGAGTGCACAACGCTGGCTAGACTCGCGCGGTGACCGTACGTCCACCTGTCCTCGCCGTCAGTGACGTCGTCATGCTGGTGTCGCCCTCCGGGCCGGTCAAGCCCGAGCGGGTCGACGAAGGCGTCGCGCTGCTTGAAGGCTGGGGTCTCGTGGTCCGCCACGCACCCGGCACGCTCGACCGGCACGGCTATCTCGCCGGCCTCGACGACGCCCGGCTGTCCGGGCTCAACGGGGCGCTGCGCGACCCCAAGGTCCGCGCGGTGATCTGCACCCGCGGTGGCTACGGCGCTCAGCGCATCGTCGACTCGCTCGACTCGGCCGCGTTGCTGGACGACCCGAAACTCCTGGTCGGCTTCTCCGACATCACCGCACTGCAGCTCGCGGTGTGGCGCCACGCGAAGCTCGCCAGCGTCTACGCGCCGATGGCCGCCTGGAGTGTGGAGCGCACCGGCGCGGCCTCCGCCGAGTCGCTGCGGACCGCGATCATGACCGTCGGTGACTGCGTCCTTGTCGCCCGGCCGGACGAGGAGACTTCGGGGGTACGGGTGGACGGCGGCCCAGTAACTGGGACGCTGATCGGTGGGAACCTCTGCATGATCGCGTCCACCATCGGCACGCCGGACATGCCGAGCCTGCGAGATGCGATCCTGCTCATCGAGGACGTCGACGAGCCGCCGTACAAGGTCGACCGGATGCTCACGCAACTGCGCCGGTCCGGCGCGCTGGACGGCATTGTCGGCGTCGCCGTCGGCCAGTTCACCCGGTGCAGCGACGGCTGGCAGACGACGATCATGGACGTACTCCTCGACCGACTCGGTGATCTTGGCGTTCCGGTGCTCGGCGGCCTGCCGGTCGGCCACGGTCGCGATCAATTGTCCGTACCCGTGGGGGTGCCGGCCACGCTGGATGTCGGCGCGGGCACGCTCACCGCGACCGCCGCAGTCGCCTAGCCCCCGCACAGCCCACGCCTAGCGCATCGCGAGCCGCGCTCGTGTTCGCCGGACCGGCTGGGCGATGTGCCGGTATGTTGCGGATATGTCCGGGCCTGTGGGCAATGCCGGCGACTGCGCGGCCGAACTGGCCGCGGTGGGGGCACTCTCCTTCGGGCTCCCGGCGATCAACATCGAGATCCCGCCACAACGGCCGGTCTCCCCGGCCGCGGGCATCGTCACCGACGCCGACGAGATACTCGACAGCGGTCGGTACGTTGCAGCTCGAGGACGGCCGCTGATGGCCGGCGTGCAACCGATGCGGCAGTGGCTCGCCTTTCCCACGCGCGGTGATGTTGGGCAAGTGCACGTATCACACGCCGCC
>DATCXD010000288.1:0-3588 GCA_036566005.1 Micromonosporaceae bacterium
CGGCCGGCCGCGGCGGTGCGTCGAGCCGAAGCAGCCTCGTCACCATCGCCGTGACCTGTGCCTTGTCGGCCTGACCGGAACCGGTGACGGCCGCTTTCACCTCACTCGGCGTGTACATCTGCACCGGTCGGCCGGCCTTCGCGGCGGCCAGTACGGCGACCGCGCCGGCCTGCGCGGTGCCCATCACCGTCCGTACGTTGTGCTGGCTGAAGACGCGCTCAACGGCAACGGAGTCCGGCCGGTGCGCTGCGATCAGATCGGCGAGACTGCGGTCGAGGTGCAGCAGGCGCGCGGACAGCTCGTCGGCCGGATCGCTGAGCACGACGTAGTAGCCGACCAGCGTGCAGGGCCGGCCGGGCACGCCCTCGACGACGCCGACGCCGCAGCGGGTGAGGCCGGGGTCGACACCGAGCACGCGCACGTTTGCCCCTCCCGCGATCGCGACCGCACCGGCCAGACCCTCGCGGCCTAACCTCCACAGCCAAACCCTCACAGCCAAACCCTCACAGCCGTACGTGTGTACGACCCTACTGGACGCCTTTCCCACGGGCACCAACCGACACGCGAGACCGGCTAGCGTCGTATGGCATGCAGCTGTTGACCGGAGCCGGCGCGTTCACGTCACCGTCGAACGGGGAACTCAACGACTTCGCCCAGCACCTGGTGGTGGCGGATCTGTCGGTCGGCACGTATTCAATCCCGGCGCTGGGCATCGACGACCAGACGCCGCACACCGAGGACGAGATCTACATCGTGACGCAGGGCCGGGGTCGGCTCGTCACGCCGGACGACGACGTCGCCGTCGGGCCGGGCGACGTGGTGTACGTGCCGGCGGGTGAGGAACATCGGTTCGCCGACGTCACGGATGACCTGGCATTGGTGGTGGTGTTCGCGCCGGCGTACCGGTCAAGGGCCTAGAAGCGCAACCACCGCGGACCGCTCGGGAAGCGTCAGGCGACCATGCTCGGCATCAGTGCGTCGAGGATCTGCTCCGGCAGCTTCGCCGTGTCCAGCGCGGGATTCCAGCTCAGCGTGTTCTGCACCATCATCGGCGCGTTGAGAAGTGCGGCGGCGACCTCGATGTCGAGATCGGCGCGCAGCTGGCCCTCGGCCACGCCGCGGCGCAGCACGTCCCGCATTTGCTCGCGACGCGGCTCGGAGATCCGCCGATACTGGCGCTGCAGCTCCGGATTGCGCTGGAACTCCGGGATGAGACACGGCATGATCCGGCCGGCGCGGGATGCGCGCACCTTGATGGTTGAGCGCAGCAGCGTGAGCAGGTCTTCGCGGATCGATTCGCCGGGCAACTCGGGCAGCGGGCCCTTCAACGCACCGATCGCGTCAACGATGAGCGACTCCTTGTTCGGCCAGCGGCGGTAGATCGTCGCCTTGCCCACGCCGGCCCGGGCGGCGACCGCCTCCATGGACAGCGCCTCGACCGTCGTGCCGTCGGCCATCAGGTCGAGCACCGCTTCGATGATCGCCTCGTCGGCCCGCGCGCTGCGCGGCCGGCCGGGCGCGCGCCGCGCCTCGTCTTCGCGAACGTCTGCGGAGGCCTCGGCCTGAACGTCCGCGGAGGCCTGAACGTCCGCGGAGGTCTCGGCCCGAGCGTCTGCCACGCCGGGAGCATCCGCGAGCGACATCGGGTCGGGGATGGACGCGCCATCTCCGGCGCTGCGGACAGCGGCGCCGGAGACGGGGTGCGTCGTCGATGTCATATCGCCATTGTGCCCGTTCGGCTCAGACTTCGGCTAGTTCCACGGCGGTGTCGGCCAGGTCGGCCGCGTCGCGACCCGACTGGGTGACCGGGCCACCGATCGGCGCGGACCGGGCCGGCAGCCAGGCTAGGACGACCGCGACACCGATGACCGCCACGGCGACCGAACCCCACGCGGCCCAGTGCATCGCCGCGATGAACGCGCTGTTGCCGGCGTCGATCAGACGCCCCGCAAGCGCCGGTTGCCCATGTGCGGCCAGATTCGCCGCGGCGCCGTACGTCGCGGAGACCGAGTCGCCGACGGCGGCGCGCTGGCCGGGCGGCACGGTGCCGAGGTGGTCACCGATGCGGGAGCGGTACACAGCGGACAGGATCGATCCGAGCACCGCGATGCCGAGCGCACCGGCCACCTGCCGGACGGTGTTGCTGATGGCCGAGCCGACGCCGGCCTTTTCCCGCGGCAGCGAGGCAATGATGGATTCGGTCACGGGCGGCATCACGTTGGCCATGCCGACACCCTGGATGAAGAAGTAGAACCCGGCCAGCCAGATCGGCGTGTGCACGCCCAGCGTGGTGAGCCCGTACAGAGCCACCGCCACCAGCGCGAGCCCGACCGTGCACACGGCCTTGGGTCCGAAGCGGCGCACCATGGCCGCGCTCTGCGGGGCGAAGACGAGCTGCGCAACGGCGAACGGCGTGAACAACAGGCCGCTCTGCAGCGGTGAGTATCCGCGCGCCAGCTGAAGGTAGAACGCGATGAAGAACAGCGTGCCCATGGCGGCGAAGAAGACCAGGCCGACCGCCGCGGTCGCGGCCGCGAACCGGGGGTCGCGGAAGAGCCGGACGTCGAGCGACGGGAACGGAATGCGCCGCTCCCAGGCCACGAACCCGGCCAGCACCGCGACACCAGCGATGATCGAGCCCCACGACCGGATGTCGCCGAAGCCGTGGTCGCCGCCGGCGATGATGCCGTACACGAGACCGATCAGGCCGACGATGGACAGCGCGACTCCGAGAAGGTCCAGTCGGGCCCGGCTCGGGTCACGCGACTCGGGCACGACCCACAGGATGGCGATCACACCGATCACCACGATCGGCACGTTGATCAGGAAGACCGAACCCCACCAGAAGTGCTCCAGCAGGGCACCTCCGAGGATCGGACCGATAGCGACGCCAAGGCCGACGGAGCCGGCCCAGACGCCGATAGCCTTGCCGCGCTCGCGGGGGTCGAACACGTTCGAGATGATCGAGAGGGTGGCCGGCAGAACCGCGGCACCGCCGATACCCATCAGGGCGCGGGCACCGATCAACTGCTCGGGCGTCTGCGCGTACGACGACGCGAGCGACGCGAGACCGAACATGATCATGCCAGCGAGCAGCATGCGCTTGCGGCCGATCCGATCGCCCAGGACGCCCCAGGTGAACAGCAGACCGGCAAAGACCAGGGTGTAGGAGTTGATGGACCATTCGAGCTGGCTCTGGCTCGCGCCGAGACCGTGGACCGGATCGGCGATCGTCCGCAAGGCGACGTTCAGCACCGTGTTGTCCAGCACGACGACGAGCAGGCTGACGACCAGCACGCTGAGAATGGTCCAGCGGCGCGGGTGGCCGAACGAAGATGGCGTCGTCGTTGACGCAGGGGCTTTTGACGTGACCGACATGCGATTTCCTCACGTTTCGAGGGCGGAGCCGGCATCGATCGTTCCGATCTGTCTTTGCGATACGGAATCAAATCGATACGCGTGTGACTCGTAACGGAGCAGACGTTACTCCGGCCGAATCTGATACGGAACCGTCTCGTAACGGAATCGATGTGACGTGCATCGCAACGACGGCCGTGCGGACACGCACAACGGCCGCCGACCCTAGCG
>DATCXD010000370.1:0-2516 GCA_036566005.1 Micromonosporaceae bacterium
CTCGCGGCGCTCTTGCATGACATCGGCAAGCCGGCGACGAAGGCGGTCGGCTCGGACGGCCGCGTGTCGTTCCACCACCACGAGATCGTCGGCGCCCGGATGGCCAAGGCCCGGCTGCGGGCCCTGCGCTTCTCGAAGGACATCGTGTCCGAGGTGGGTGCGCTTGTCGCGCTGCACCTGCGTTTCTACGGGTACGGACAGGGCGAGTGGACCGACTCGGCGGTGCGTCGCTACGTCACCGATGCCGGTGAGCTCCTGCCCCGCCTGCACAAACTGACGCGCTCCGACTGCACCACGCGAAACCGGCGCAAGGCAGAGAAGTTGGCGGACGACTACAGCGCGCTCGAAGAGCGGATCGAGCGGATCACTGCCGAGGAGGACCTCGCCCGCGTACGCCCGGATCTGGACGGCAACGCCATCATGGCGCTGCTGGGGCTGAAGCCGGGCCCGCTGGTCGGCGAAGCGTGGCAGTTCCTCAAGGACTTGCGGCTCGACCGGGGTCCGTTGTCTCGGGACGAGGCAGAGGCAGCACTGTTCGCATGGGCCGACGAGCGCGGGATCGATCGACCCTCGCCGTCCTAGCGCCCACTGGCCCTGCCTTCGCACCCCGCATGATCCACCACAGTGGACGATTCGTGCCGCTGCAACGACTGCCGCTGCAACGACGCTAATCGTCCACCGCGGTGGATCACGGCTGCCAGCCGCCGGCGATCGGTGCCGCCCGGACCTGTTCGAGTACGCGATCCTGGTCGTTGTCCAGAGCCCAGGCCGGGAATCGGAGGACCCGGTCGCCGTTGATGCCCATCGCGTTCTGTCGTTGCATGTCGGCCCACCACTGGCGGACCTCGGTGTGCTGGCCACGGTCGATCTCGACGTGAACGGCGAACTCCTCGAAATACGCGTCGCGATACCGCCGCTGACCGGCCGCATCGGTGGTCACGACTTGCCGCGTGGGCTCGGGTAGGCGCCCGCGACGGCAGAGGATGAGAAAGTCATGTTCCGCGATCGACTCGGATCCGCCGGCCGCGTCGTGGATCGTCGACGTAATCAACCCACGTCGGCCGAGGCGCGCGAACCGGCTCAGCGCCAGCATCATTGCCGGGCTCGACCGTTTCCGGCGGCGAAGGCTGCCACCCACGCTCGTTGGCCCGCGCTCAGGGTGGCGTTGTGCGCGACGTACACGCCGCGATGAGGTAACGACCACCGACCGGAGGCCACGTGATGCCGAAGGCGTGACACGGACATGAATCGCAGCGCCTGGCGCCGGCTGATCACGCTGTCCTGCCGAAATAGCAGCCAGTCAAGGTCCTCGGCATCATCCGCGGGCATCGTTGACACGTCAGTAGTGTTCCGGCTCGCTCGATTGCCGCGACGGTTGCTGTGGATCGCGAGGGTGCATGTGTACTGACCTCGCGCGTGCGCGGCGAGGACGTTGCATCGCATTGATCCACCGGCCTGCACGATGTGGGCCGTTGCGGCGCCGCCGATCGTCCACGGGAGCGGATCTTGACCCGGGCGCAGCGGGTCAACCCGCGGTGCGAGCGGCCCAACCCGCGGTGCGGTCGGCTGAGCCCGGTGCAGCCGACTCAGCCCGGTGCGGTCGGCTGAGCCCGGCGTGGCCGGCCTAACCCGCGGTGCGGGCGGAAACGTCACGGGTTGGTAAGAACGGCAGCGGCCGCATCCCAGGTTCGTGCGCGACAGTGGTCCCGTGAACGCGCCGAGCAGTACGGCGTGGCCGGACCAGTGGCCGGACCAGCCCGAGATTCCCGACCGGGTCGAGCGGCGACCGGTGACGGGAGCGAACCCGGCCGTACGTCGTCGCGTCCTCCTGCTCGTTATCGCCATCGGCATGGTCGTCCTCGTCGGCTTCTGGTGGCACCAGACGAGTGCGTCCGAGGTCGGCGACACCGCCGGCGAGTTGACCGCGGGCGGTCGCCTGGCCGGTCTGGTCGGCGGATATCTGCTGCTCGTCCAGGTGCTCCTCATGAGCCGCGTGCCGATCATCGACCGCGCGTCCAGTGGCGCCCGGCAGTCCCGCTGGCACCGGGACCTCGGTGCGTACGTCGTCATAGTCATCGCGACGCACGTCGTCCTCATCACCCTCGGCTACGCGGCGAGCTCGAAAGTCGGTGTCTGGCACGAGGTGCGGACGTTGCTGACGACGTACCAGGATCTGATCTCGGCCACGATCGCGTTCGGCATCCTGGTCACGATCAGCCTGCTCGCGATCCGGGCGATCCGCCGCCGGTTGCCGTACGGCCTGTGGCACTTGATCCACGCGAGCGCGTACGCGATCCTGCTCCTCGCCTACGGGCACCAGTTCGCCGACGGTCAGGAGTTCGTGCTGAACCGTGCGGCGCACACGTTCTGGATGGCCGCCTACGCCATCGTGATCGTCGCTCTCGGCTACGGCCGGGTCGCCGTCCCGCTGTGGTTGAACGCGCGTCATCGACTGCGCGTGAAATCGGTCGTGACCGAGGTCGCGGGTGTCGTGTCGGTCTACGTGACCGGCCACC
>DATCXD010000393.1:0-14067 GCA_036566005.1 Micromonosporaceae bacterium
CGACCTATGGCGCTACGACGGCGCCACGGCATGGCCCGCACTCTCGCCGCCGTCCGCGGCCGCGGTCGCCAGCCTCCGTGACGTCGCAAGCGTCGCCTGGGCTCATCCGGTCGGCGCGTACGGGCGTGCCGCCGGGTTCGCCGGCCTACCTCTCGAAGACCTGCTCGGGCTGCTCGTGCACGTACCAGCGCCGGCCGGCGACATGTGGCGAGCATTCGGCCGCACCGACCCGTGCTACTGGCCGCGGTTCGCGCAGGCATGCGTGTGCCTTGGCCTTCTTCATCACCGTCGCGAGGAGCCGTGGCCCACGTCGACGCGTCGACGGGTGCTCGTCGACATCGCGAACGGCGTGGAGGATTGGACCACCGACGCCGCGCTGTTTGCCCTAGTGACGGCGGCTTGGATGGACCCGCTCGCGCGCGGCGATGTCGCGGCCGTGGTCAGCCTGCGCTACGCCGGCGTACGGAAGGCGATGCGTCGGCGGCCGGTGTCGATCGCGATTTCGGTCGCGTCGCTGGTGCTCATGACGCCCGGCATCGACGAGGCCGTTCGGCTGGACGCTCGACGCTTTCTCGGGATTGATGGGCGACCGTCCGGCATGGACGGATTCGGTCCGCCACGATCACGGCGCGCGCGGTTCGGACGGCACCGCCGTCGGAAGGAATAGATCCCGCCTCATCGGCTGGCGGAAGCGCACTCCGCGATCCGGCCGGCGAGAAACGCGCGCTCGGCATCGTTGTCCGCCCAGGACAAGGCCTGCTCGTACGCGCTGGCCGCCTCGTTCCACCGGCCGAGCCGGCGTAACAGGTCGGCTCGCGTGGCCGGAAGGTAGCGATAGCCATCCAGCCGTCGGTCGGTAGCGAGATCGTCGACCAGCGCAAGTGCGAGTTCGGGTCCGTGCACCATCGCGACCGGGACGGCGCGATTGAGCGCGACGACCGGCGACGGCCAGACCAACAACAACGCGTCGTAGAGCGCCAACAATTGGCGCCAATCCGTCTCGGCATAGCTCGGCGCCTCCGCGTGCAAGGCGGCGATCGCCGCCTGCAGCGTGAACCGGCCCGGTCGGCCTGCGTGTAACGCGTCGAGGACGAGTCGCACGCCGGCCGCGATGGCAGCACGATCCCACAACGACCGATCCTGCTCCTCCAGCAACAGCAGGCGGCCGTCCGGTGCCGTACGCGTGGCTGCTCGTGCGTTGGTGAGCAGGAGCAGCGCAAGAAGACCGCGGATCTCGCCCTCATCGGGCATCAGGGCCGCCAGCATGCGCGCGAGATCCAGCGCACGCTCGACCAGGTCGCGGCGAACGAGAATAGCACCCGACGGTGCCGTGTGGCCGGTCGTGTAGAGCAGGTGTACGACGGTGAGCACAGCGTCGAGCCGATCCGGCAGTTCGTGCTGATCGGGCACGCGATAGGCGATCCGGGCGGCCGAGATCTTCTTCTTCGCCCGGGTCACCCGGGCCGCCATCGTGGGCTCGGAGACAATGAATGCCTGGGCAATCTCGGTGGTCGTGAGGCCGCATACGAGACGTAACGTCAACGCGACCTGCGCCTCCCGCGCGAGCGCCGGATGGCAGCAGGTGAATACGAGCCGGAGGCGGTCGTCCGGAATGTCGTTGTGCTCGGTCATCGCTTCGTCCGCGCTGCCGACCGGCGGTTCCGGGGGTTCGACCAGCAGCGGAAGCTTGGACCGCAGAGTCTGGTCACGGCGCAGTGCGTCGATCGCCTTGCGCCGGGCGGCCGTCGTCAACCACGCACCCGGATTGTCCGGCACGCCGACGCGTTTCCAGGCTTCCAACGCCGAAACGTACGCGTCCTGCACGCACTCCTCGGCGAGATCGATATCGGAGGCAACGCGCGCCGTCGCGGCGAGCACGAAGGCCCACTCGCGACGGTGCGCGTCGGCGACCGCGTTCGCGACGTGATCGTCGCTCGGCGGGATCATCCAGCCACCGGTCGACTCACTCGAACACCATGATCGGCCGGACCTCGACGCCGCCGAACTCGGCCGGGCAGAGCTTGCCGACCTCGAGCGCCTGGTCGAGATCCTTGGCCTCGATCAGGTAGAAGCCGCCCAGGGCTTCCTTCGTTTCGGCGAACGGGCCGTCGGTGACCGCGTCGCCGCCCCGTACGCTCGTCGCCGTGGTCGTCGGCTGCAGCGCGCGACCGGAAACGATCTTCGCGCCCAGCGCCTCGACCTGGGCCGGGAAGCGATTGTGCGCATCCATGACCCGCTGGAACACCTCGGGCGACGCTGCGGCCTCCCAGTCGGCTTCGCTCTCGTAGATGAGAATCAGGTACTCGGCCATCGCAGGCTCCTTGTCGTCGGGCATCGACTTCCGATGCTTCCACTCGTACGACGGCCGGGCGTCGACCGAATCGACAGCCGACCAAAGAATCTTGACCGCGTTCATGCGACGCTCATCTCATCGTGCCGGAAGATGCCGTTTTGTCGGATTCGTTGGATTCCGCTTGTCGGACCGGACGTCTACGGTGTCGACATGAGCGGGCGGCTGTCCTTGGTGCAGGGCACCGCTATCTGTCTGGGCGCGGTGCTCGGCACGGGAGTGATCGGGCTACCGGCGCTCGGCGCCGACATCGCCGGGCCGGCGTCCCTGCTGGCCTGGGCCGGCCTCATCGTGCTGTCGATACCGCTGGCCGCGACGTTTGCCGCGCTCGGCGCCCGCCACCCGGATTCCGGCGGCGTGTCGACGTACGTCCGGCGAGCGTTCGGCGCTCGTACGGCGGCCGTGGTCGGCTGGTGCTTCTACTTCGCTGTGCCGACCGGCGCGCCAGCCGCGGCCATGTTCGGCGGCGCATATGTGGCCGCGGCGATCGGCGGTGGCCTGCGAACAACACTGATCGCGGCCGGCGTGATGATCGCGCTCGTGGTGGCGGCCAACCTGGGCGGCGTGCAGGTCTCCGGACGGCTCCAGGTTGTCCTCGCGTCCCTGCTCGTGTTGCTTCTCGTCACGGCGACCGCAACCTCCCTGCCGCACGCGAGGCTCGCCAACCTGCACCCGTTCGCGCCGCACGGTTACCTGGCGATCGCCTCGGCCGCCGGTGTTCTGGTCTGGGGATTCGCCGGTTGGGAGGCGATGACGTCACTCGCGGCCGACTTTCGGCGGCCGGAGCGAGACATCACCCGCGCGACCGCCCTGGCGCTCGTCTTCGTCGCCGTGCTTTATCTGGGTGTGGCCACCGCGAGCATCCTGGTGCTCGGGCCGGCCACCGGCTCCAGCCCGGCACCGCTGTCGGACCTGCTGAGCATCGGCATCGGCGGCCCGGTCAAGTCGATCACCGCGGTCGCGGCCGTCGTGATGTCGATGGGTGCGATGAACGCGTATTTCGCCGGCGCTGCGAAGCTGGGCGCGGCACTGGGCCGCGACGGCGCGTTGCCGGCATGGTTCGCCCACGGCAGCAGCGTCGGCGAGGTCCCCCGGCGCAGCCTCCTCGTCACGGCCGCCCTGGCCGGCCTGGCACTCGGCCTCACCACACTGACCGGCGTCGGGCTACGACCGTCGGTGCTGCTCACGACCGGCTCGTTCGTCCTGGTGTACGTGCTCGGCACCGCCGCGGCGCTGCGTCTCCTCCCGCGCGGCACGTGGTCGCGTCGGGCCGCCGTGATCGCACTGGCTTCGGCCGTGGCGCTCGTGTTCATGACCGGCGTCTACATGGTGTGGGCGTTGGCCATCGCCGGTGCCGCGCTCGCGTATGTTCGTTGGTCGCGGCGCGCCGTTGCGACGATGGAGGAGCCGACAGCCGGGACCCGGCCGCCCGGGTCGGCGCCGGTCGAGGAGCTCGCCGACGTACCGCTGCCGTGACGTCGCTCGTGCCTGGGATCACGCGCAGTGAAATCGGCATCGATCAGATTCGACTCAAACGGTGACCGCGCGCCGAAAAATGGCCAAGCCTGACGCCACGGGGGAAGCGCCAGGCTTGGACGGTGTTTACCGTACATCGAACCGGCCGAGCGACGGAACCGAACAGGTTGTCCTATTGTCCGTCACCTGTGACAGTGGACATTTCACTCGACCCGTGACGTGCACTTACTGGCGAGCGTGGTCGATGGAGCCCGGCCGATTCTCCCGAGATCTTCCGGTCGGGCTCACCACGGGACCTCAGGCGGCCGTACGCCGCCGGAACGCGAACGTCGATCCGGCGACCGACACCGCGAGGATGGCCACGCACCAGATGGCGGCGACCGAGGCGTTCGACCCGGCGGCGTGCCCGGCGAGGAGCGCACGGATGGACTCGATCACCGGCGTGCACGGCTGATGACGGGAGAATCCGTGCAACCAGCCCGGCATCGTCGCGATCGGAACGAACGCGCTCGACGCGTAGGGCAGGAACATCACGAGGAACGTGAATCCGCTGGCCGCCTCCGGCGACGTCGCGAACAGGCCGACCATCGCCGCAAACCATGAGACCGCAAGCATGAACAGCGCCAACACGCCGATTGTGGCGGCCCATTGCACGACGCTCGCGTGCGGCCGGAACCCGATGGCGAGCGCGACGCCGAACACGAGGACGCTCGACGCCAAATTACGCACGACGCTCGCGATGACATGGCCGGTCAGCAGTGCGGCCGGGCCGATGTCCATGGAACGGAACCGGTCGATGATGCCGTTGCGCATGTCCTGGCTGACGCTGACGGCGGTCGTCGCCGATCCGAACCCGGCGCACAGCAGGATCACGCCGGGCACGACATACGTGACGTAGGCCGTCCCGGTATTGATCGCGCCACCGAAGAGGTAAACGAACATCAGCATCAACATGATCGGCAACAGCAGCGCCGTGATCAGCGCGTCCATGTTGCGACGGGACAGCCGCACGCACCGGTCGATCATCGTCACCGTGTCCCGGAAGCCGGTCGATGGCCGCGACGCCGACGAGCGCGAAGCCGGCCGGGCGAGAGTGATGTCAGACATGAGCGGTCTCCTCTGCTGGCGCAGCGTCGAGGGAGGTAACGGAATCCGCGTCGGCGGGAGCGGCGCGGTGTCCGGTCAACGTGAGGAACACGTCGTCGAGCGTCGCCGTGCGGACGGCGAAGCGGGAAACGGATCGGCGTTGCGGGTCGATCTCGTCGAGCACCGATCGGATGTGGGCGGCACTCCCGTCGGTCGCGACGCCGAGCGTCCGACGTGCCGGGTCGGCGTGCGCGACACGTCCGCCGAGGTAGCGCTCGATGTCGTCGTACGCATCCACGTCGATCACGATGTCGAGCCGTTGCTCGGCGACCCGCGTCTTCAACTCGGCGGCAGTGCCGTCGGCGATGATCCGACCACCGTCCAACACCGCTACGCGATCGGCGAGCAAATCGGCTTCATCGAGGTACTGCGTCGTCAGCAGCACCGCGACCCCGGAATCGGCGAGACCGGTGATGACCTCCCACATCGCCTGCCGGCTCGGCAGGTCGAGACCGGTGGTCGGCTCGTCGAGGAAGATGACGGCGGGCGTGCCCACCAGGCTTGCGGCGAGATCGAGCCGGCGCCGCATACCACCCGAGTAGGTGCCGACGCGACGGCCAGCGTCACCCACGAGATCAAAACGCGCCAGGAGTTCGTCGACCCGGGCCCGGGCCGCCCGCCCCGAAAGCCCGACGAGGCGCGCCATCATTCGCAGGTTCTCCGCGCCGGTCTGCAGGTCATCGACGGCGGCGTACTGGCCGGTGAGGCTGATGCTGCGTCGCACGAGATGTCGCTCGGTCGTGAGATCGAAGCCCGCCACGCGAGCCGTCCCGCCGTCGGCCCGGGTCAGCGTGGCGAGGATGCGAACGAGTGTGGTCTTCCCCGCTCCGTTCGGCCCCAGCAACGCATGGATCGTGCCGCGCCCGACCCGCAGGTCGATGCCGGCCAAGACGTTCAGCTCGCCGAACGACTTTTGCAGACCATCCGCCATGATGGCCGGTTCGCTTGTCATGCCAGCGCCCCTTTCTTCGAAGACGTGTACGCTGTACGCGATGTGGTACACCGTACATACGCCGTACGAAGATTCGCCACGAGTTCCTCATATTCCGCCCCTGCGCACTAGTACGCTAGTCGCCCAGCCGCAGATCAGGCGCTCGCCTTACGTACTAGTACACTGGATCCGTATCGTACTAGGAGGTGTCATGGTCAGCGCCTACCTCGGCATCGTCAACGACCTGAGCGACCGCATTCACGCCGGCGACCTGCAACCCGGCGACCGGGTTCCGTCGACGCGACAGATTTCGGCGCAGTGGGGCGTCGCGATCGCCACGGCGACGAAGGCCCTCGCGGAGCTACAGCGCCGCGGTCTCGTACGCGCGGTCGCGGGCGTGGGCACGGTCGTCGCCGAACCCAGCGTCGCTGTGGGGGTCGCGGCGGTTACCGAACCTGCGACCATCCCGTCGAAATCCGTGCTGGAGACGGCTGCTGCGACCACGGGGCGATCACCGCGACCCGTACGGACGCAGTCCGGCCGGCGAGACGGCGGCGACATGCGCGATCGCATCGTGGAGACGGCGGTACGCCTGGCCGACGCCGAGGGGATCGCGGCCGTATCGATGCGACGCATCGGCGTCGAACTGGGTGTGCCGACGATGTCGCTCTACCGATGGGTGCCGAGCAAAGATGACCTGACGACGCACATGCTCGACGCCACGCTCGGCCGGATCGACTGGCCCGAACCGCCGCCGAAGGGATGGCGGGCGCAGCTCGAGGTCGTGGCCCGCGCTCAGTGGGACATCTCCCGCGAGCATCCCTGGCTCGCGCAGCTCCTGTCGATGACGCGGCCGCAGCTCGCGCCGAACGCGATGATGCACACCGAGTGGTCGATGCGTGCGCTGTCGGGCCTCGGCCTGTCCGGCGGTGAGGCGCTGCGCATTTCGTTGACGCTCGTGAGCTTCGGCATCGGCACCGCACTCGCGGTCGACAACGAGCTGCAGGCCCAGCGGGAGACCGGTGTCACGAGCGACGAGTGGATGAACCGGCAGGAGGCGCAGGCTATGGCCATCTTCGCGTCCGGTCGCTATCCGTTCCTGGCCCATTTCGCCGAGCACGAAGACTTCGACGCCGAACTCGATGTGCTGTTCGAGACCGGGCTCGGGGTCATTCTGGATGGTGTCGAACGGTTCATTGAACGCAAAGCCGCCAGCCGGCGAACGGCGAAATCCGGCGGTGCCACGACGACCGGAGACGCGAAACGAGCGGCGGCCCGAACGAAGCCGAAGGCGGCGGCAAGCCGGTCGGCAACGTGATCCGCGACTACGCGATGGGCCGCTTCATCGAGTAGGTTAGCGCGTTAAGTCGCTGCGGCTGCCCGATGACCATGGCCTGCCGGTCGTACGCCTGCCAGCCGGACTCGCCGGCGTGGTTGAGATGCCGGAGGTCATCGAACGCCTCGTCGACGCCCCAACGCTGGTAGCCGCCGGGAAAGTAGAACGTCGCCGTCCAGTCCATGGCGCGGTCGGCGCCGAACGAACCTGTCGCCGCATACTCGAGCCGCGCATATTCCCACTGGGTCACGCCGTCGATTGTGCCGTAGCCGGTCGGCCGGCGCGACGCCGAACTCCACAGTGGTCGAGCTCCACAACGCTCGAACGCCACGATGCCGATCCGCCGCCGGACGCGAGGGGTCACGGCGGCGGATCGGTGGTTCAATTCGGGCCACAACTGTCCACCCACAGTGGAGTCGGACGACAGCAAAAATTCGCTCGCGGCCGAGCACGCATCGGCTGGGTGAACTATGTGGTTCAGGTGATGACGCGGGTCAGCCAGTCGGACCACTGTTTTTCGGCCGCGTCGGCGTCGACACCGGCAGCAAACAGGTTGTGCATCGCGAACATCGGGCCACCGCCGCCGGGACGGAACCCCATGATGAACCGGTAGATTGCGTCACCGCTGCGGATGCCGGCCGTGTGTTCATTGGCGAAGAAGACCGTGCCGTCCACGGTCCGGCCGTCGATCGAGAATGCCACCGAGTCGCCCGTCTGAGGGCGCCCGGCCAACCCGAGTGCGCGACCGATCGCCGCCCACGCCGCCGGCCAATCGGTGACGGGCCCGCTGGACGTCGTCACCGGCGTCGCCGTCCGGCCGGCGAATCGGTTCAGATACTCGACGAGGGTACGGAAGTACAACGCGCCGCCCTTGGTCATCGCGTCGAACTCGTCGGCCCAGTCGTCGCCGGGCAGGAACCCGCTGGTCACCATTCGCAGTGACGTTCCACCACCGGCGCGCCCCTCGATCATGAAGTCGAAGGCGATGAACCGGCCGTCAGCGTCGGGGTCCTCGCCGTAGGCGAAGCGGCGTCCCGGCTCCGACGCCGTCACCGTCTGGTCAGCGAAGACCAGCCGGACCACACCGTCGGCCACCTCGTTCTTGCCCATGAACCAAGAGTCGATGCCGGGCCCGGTGGCGATCGCGGTCCAGACTTCGTCGATGGTCGCGTTGACGTCGGCCCGATCTTCCTGGCTGAATTCGTACCCCATCTCAGCTCTCTCCCTCGGCGAAGAATACGGTGAGCGCGGGCGCAATGGCCGCGGCCTTAACCTGGTGCGTCTGACCGGGCAGCGTCTCCCGGCGCGAGTCGGACAGCAGTGCGGCCACGGCATCCTGAGCGTGATGCATCCACGCCGGACTCTTGCCGCCGTCGCCGCACCAGACCGGCGCATCGATCGATTCGATCGTCTTGGCCAACTCGGCCGGGATGCCTTTGCCGGTCTGCGTGTCACCGAGGATCGCGAAGTCGTAGGGCAGCGTCGGCGCGACCGCCTTGAGTTTCTTCCAGGCCGGTAGGACCCGCATGATGTACGGCACGAACGCCGGTGCCCCGACCATCTTCGTCATGAAAAACGCGACAGCGTCGCCGTTACGACCGCGCGCAAGCATGTCGTTGATCTGCTGCAGATAGTCCGCCGGCGGTGCCGGACGGCTCTTGTCGACGAGCATCGGCGCCTCGTAGATGGCCACCTTCGTCACCTTGTCGGGCAACGCGGCCGCGGCCCGCAGCGCAAGCACCGCGCCGGACGATGTCCCATGGAGGTTGGCGGATCCACCGGCCGCGTCGATCAAGGCGTCGATGTCCTCGATCTCGCGCTCCGAGGCGTATGGCTTGGTGTCGCCGCTCTCGCCGCGGCCGCGACGGTCGTAGGTGTAAACCGTGAAGCTGGTGGTAAGCAGCGGGGCCAGGTCCGGCATCGGGCCGAACTGGCGGCTGCAGAACGCTCCGTCGACCAGGACGAGCGGTGGGCCCGATCCGGCACGGTCATATCCGATCGACGTTCCGTCGGCTGAAGTCACAGTGCTCGCTGAAGTCACAATGCTCATGGCTGCTCAGATCCCTTCTCGGTGGTGGGTTCGATGTTCTTGACGCTCGGGTGCACGGCCACCACGATGCGGTGATCGCGTCCAGCGGTGGCGTTGTCGTCGTGATACTTCGCAACGAGCGCGGTGACCGCGCTCGTCAGCTCCTTGACGAACGCGGACCGATCGCGAGCGCTCGCAAACCGCACTTCGCCGTCGATGGCGAACGTCGCGACGCGCTTGCCGGCCTTGTCGGCACCGCTGACCAACGCGCCGACGTCGCGGACGAGCTTCGCCGCGACGGCGAGCAGCCACCGTGCCGAAAGCCGGTCCGGCGCACGGGCCGGATCGGGCGCGACGGGGGAGAGCGCCATCGGCGAGATCACGTAGGACGCGGCGGTTGCTCGCAGCACCCGCTCGGTCATATTGCCCTTGCGGCGCTCGGCCACCAGCTCGACGAGGCCATGCTCCTCCAACGCGCGAAGGTGGTAATTCACCTTCTGCCGGGCGAGCCCGACCTTGGCGGCAAGGGTCGTCGCCGAGCCCGGCTCGGCCAGTGCGGCCAGCAGACGGGCCCGGGTCGGATCGAGGGAGACCTCGGCCGCTGCCGCATCTTCGATGACTGCTATGTCGTGCATGTGTCCCACTGTGCCACCGACAATTTTTCCTGTCAAGACAGTTTGAATTGTCGGTTGAGCCGCTCCGGGTCTCGCGTTAATGCGTCGCGACCGGGTCGGCGCCGCACTTACGCTTCCGTGATGTCGCGGCCTCCGGGGATCTCACTGGCTACCCCGGATCCCCAGGAATCAGCGCGCATCCGGTCCGCGCTCGGCGAGCGCTTCATCGCGGCTCGACGCGTCAATCGCGGGTACGCCAACAATCGGCGCTGGGTCGTGACGTTGGCCGGCGGCCGTACGGTGTTCGTCAAGCACGCCGACGATGCGATGACGGCACGCTGGCTACGCCGGGAAATCGAGGTCTACCAACACGTCCACGGTGACTTCCGTCCCGACATGCTGGGCTGATTCGACGACGGCGAGTTGCCCGTCCTGGTGCTGGAGGATCTGAGCCAGTGCGTGTGGCCGCCGCCGTGGACGCCTTCGCACGTCGATGCCGTGCTGGAGGTGCTCGATCGGCTCGCCGGGCAGGAGGTGCCACCGAACACTCCGGGCGCGGCGGCCGCGATCCTCACGCCGGAGACAGGCGCCTCGCGGCTGCGCTACACATCGGCGGAGACAAGCGCCTCGCGGCTGCGCTACGCATCGGCGGTGACCGGGTGGGCGTACGTCGCGGAAGATGTCGTACGCTTGCTGTCGTTGGGTCTCTGTACGCGCGCGTGGTTGGACCGCGCGTTGCCCACTCTCATCGACGCGGCCGATCCGCGGTTGCTTGACGGCACCGCGTTGCTGCACACCGACGTCCGCAGCGACAACCTGTGTTTCCGCGACGGCGCAACGGTTCTGGTGGATTGGAACCATACGTCGGTCGGCAATCCCGAGATCGACGTCGCGTCCTGGCTGCCGAGCCTGCACCTTGAAGGCGGTCCCGCGCCGCACGAGGTCGCTCCGCACGCGACGCCCGGCATAGCCGCACACGTTGCCGGCTACTCCGCCAGCCGGGCCGGATTGCCTGCTCCCCCAAGGGCACCGTTGGTGCGTCACATCCAACGTCGACAACTCGAGGTCGCCCTGCCGTGGGCGGCCGCACTACTAGACCTGCCGCCGCCGGACGGCGCCGCCTGAGCCGAGGTGGCGTCGCCGACCGGCGACGCCGACTCCAGGAGGCTACGACCATGGCACGGCGCTACATTTTGACCGGAGCACCCGGTTCCGGAAAGACAACGATCCTGGCCGCGCTCCGCGGTCGCGGCCACCATGTCGTCGACGAGGCGGCCACCGACATCATCGATGTCTTTCGCGTGCGAGGCATCGCCGAGCCGTGGCGCCGGCCCGAATTCATCGATCGGATCGTTGCCGTACAACGACAACGTCAGCTGACCGCGAATCATCGCGCCGCCGCGGTGACGGTCTTCGACCGGTCGCCGGTGTGCACGCTCGCGCTCGCCGTCTACCTGCAGCGGCCGGTTTCGCGTGTCCTCGCGGCGGAACTCGACCGGATCGCTCGCCAGGACATCTACGATCGGCGCGCCTTCTTCGTGCGCAACATCGGCTTCGTGGAGAAGACCGTGGCGCGACGGATCTCGTACGCCGATTCCCTGACGTTCGAACGCATCCATCTCGACGTATATCGCGACCTCGGCTACGACATCGTCGACGTGGAGCCAGGTTCGGTCGCCGATCGGGTCGCGGTCATCGAGGACGTCCTCGGGCCCGCGTCGGTCATCCGGCCGACCGTTCGAGATTGTCCCGGACCAGCGCCAGAAACCGGTACGTGAGAGTTGCTGGACGGCCGGCCCCCACGTGCTCGCGGCGGGCGATGTCCCACCGGCCCGGTGAGGCCAAGCTCGTCTCCGGATAGCGAGCCAGTGCAGATTCAGGTGAGCGCGGTGAGCACGGTGCACGTGGTGCACGTGGTGCACGTGGTGCAGGTGGTGCGAACGACGGTACACGCGCCACGTGATGGCGCGGTCAGTGCCCGGTGCCGCTGAGCTGCAAGCCGATGACGCCGGCAACCACGAGGATGATCGATGCGACCTTTATGGTCGACACCGATTCGGAGAGCCAGATCATGCCGGCGATGGCCGTTCCCGCGGCGCCGATGCCGGTCCACACCGCATAGGCCGGCCCGACTTCCAAGTGCCGCAGGGCCAGCGTCAGCAAGGCGAAGCTACCGAGTGCGAAGATCATGAAGAGTACGGTCGGTGCGAAACGCGTGAATCCGTGACTCTGCTTCAGAGAGATCGCAAACCCGGTCTCGAGCAGGCCCGCCACTACTACGACAAACCAGGCCATGTCCGCCTCCGATCGTGTCGCCCATCAATCTTCGCTGTTGACCATCTTCCCCGGTCGGTAGGCAGATTTCGACACGTGGCCGCAATTCACACGAATCGTGCAGCGCTGGCCCACGAGGGATGAAGCCGGTCCCGGCTCCCCACACCTGTCACGGCGCCGCCGACCGGCCGATCTCCCGCTGGCGCAACGTGTCGGTCTCCCGTGCCTGGGCCGGCACCGTCAATCGCGCCGCGTGTGTCGCGCTTAGCCGACCCCTCTGATGGCTGCGGCGCTCCCGCCAAAAGGAGGCGATCAGGCTGACCGCGGCGGTGACAACGAGCGTCGCACCGATGAAGATGAGCGAGAATCCGATGCTGATCTCTGGGAGGTCGATCGGGCCGATCGAGCGCACGTGAGAGTCCAACAGCGCCTCGACCGTCAGCTTGACACCGATGAACCCCAGGATCACGGCCAGCCCGGTGTTCAGATAGGTCAAGCGGTTCAGCAGGTCGCCGACCAGAAAGAACAGCTGACGCAGGCCCATCAGTGCGAACGCGTTGGCGGTGAAGATGACGTACGCGTCACTCGTCAGGCCGAAGATGGCCGGGATCGAATCGAGTGCGAAGACCACGTTCGCGATGGAAATCGTCGCGATGACGAGGATCAACGGTGTGAACCTGCGCCGTCCGGCCACTGAGGTGATGACCCTCGGGCCTTCGTAGTCGTGGCCGATCGGCAGAACCCGCCGTAGCCGCCAGACGAGAGCACTCTCCTTGAATTCGCCGTCCTCGCCGCCGATCAGCAGTCGGGCGGCGGTATAGAACAAGAGCGCTCCAAACAGGTAGAACACCCAACTCGCCGCGGCTACGGCGCTGGCGCCCGCGGCGATGAAGACGGCGCGCAGGACCATCGACCCGACGATTCCGATGTAGAGCGCCTTGTCCTGTCCCAGCGGCGGAACGGCGAAGCGCGTCATGATGATCATGAAGACAAAGAGATTGTCGACGCTCAGGCTGTATTCGGTGACGTACCCGGCGACGAACTCTCCCCCCGTCGACGGTGGTCCGAACGCGAACAATGCACTGGCGAAGCCTGCTGCGAGCATGACGTAGAACGACACCCAGATGACGGCGTCGCGCACGGTAACCGTACGGTTTCGTCGGGCGATGACTGTGAGGTCGAGAACCACGATGCCGATGAGCCCGACGATCGTGACGGCCCATACGCCGATCGGAAACTCAGACATCACCCGTCCCTCTGGTCCGTCGCTTAACGCGCCGGACGGTTGTATACACGTTATCGGTCGCCATGGCGATGTCCGCGATCATGACCGGCGAAATCTTCAGATCACACCGGTGCACACACACGCCGACCATCGTGAATTCGGATCAAACACCAAAAATTACCAAAAAGCGATCAGACGTCATTTCCGGCTGTTAACGTGACGTTCCATGACAGCACCGTCGATCGCTATCGGCGCGTACCGGGATGCAGTGGACGATCTGATGATCGAGCTCGCGCCGCACGGCTCGCCGGGCAGCGCGCGCAAGGTCACCAGGATTCTCCGTGAACGGCTGGCCGAGCGCGAGTTCGCCGACCTGTTCGCCGCCACGCCCGACGGCGTCGAGGCAACCCAGCGCATGGTGATGGCCGAGGCCGAAGCCTTCCGGGCCAACAGCCGCAGTTCGGCCGCCGATCGCGCCGCCCTGATCCGGATTTATCTGCTGGCACAGATCGACGCCATCTGGTGGGGCCACAGCCGGCCGTACGCAACGGACCACGACGTCGAGACCGCGGCCGACCTCGTCAGGATCGAGGCGATGCCCGTCGAGTTCCGCTACCGCCGCCAGGCCGGCACGCTACTACGATCGACGCGGTGAGCTCGGCGCGCCCGGCGCCGCGGACCTCGCG
>DATCXD010000399.1:0-3709 GCA_036566005.1 Micromonosporaceae bacterium
CGCTACGGCTGCGGTGACCGACGCCCGGGCCGCCGCCGCGGCCCCAGTCTCCGGCACGGAGCCGGCCACGACGAGCGCGAGATCGGGACGTACCGGCGAATCTGACGTGGCCGCACCCACCGCCGAGCCGACAGCCGCGGCCGGGTTTGTGCCCGCCAACGAAACCGAGTCTGTGTTGCTCGCCGCCGCGACCGGCGGCGACACCGAACAGTTCCTGTCGACGCTGTTGCTTGCGAAGGTGCTGGTCCCGGTCCCCGCGGACGCCTCGCCGGATAGTCAGCTCGACGACGAGGCGTTCCCGTGGCGTCGGGAAGAGGTGGACGGGCAGCAGTATCTGGTCGTATTCACGTCGGCCGAGCGCATGTCGGAGTTCCTCGGCGACGAGGCGGTCGCGATCACGGCGAAGTTCATCCACCTCATCCACGTCTGGCCGGATCTGAAGTGGGCATTCGCGGTCAACCCGGGCTCGCCGGTCGGCGCGATGCTTCCCGGCATCCAGATCAAGGCGCTCGCCGCGTGGGCGGACGATGTCGGCCTGACCGATGACGAGGACTTCGGCGAGTACGACGATGCTCGCGTGACCCCGCCGGCACCGAATCTGCCGGTCGTGATGCAGAAGCCGATCGCGGCCGCACAGGTCGACTACTACCTCGATCGGGGCTACGACCGAGCCTCCGGCTTCGTACATCGCGCGACCGAGGTGATGCATCTACACACGCCGGCCGCGCTCATCGCATCGCTCGGCCTGACCTACAGCGGTTCGCCGTTCCGGCGCGACGCCGCCGAAATCTATCTGTTGCGGTGGTCCGCGTTCCGTCCGGACCTCTACCGCATCCCCTACGGCGGGCAAAATGAAGCCGCCATGCGCGCGATGCAGGGCTGGATCATCGAGCGCGCTCCATTCCGCGGCAACGGCTTCGCTCCGGCGGAAGACGGGCAGGTCATCGCCGAGTTCAAGGTGGACAGCATCCGGCTGCCGCACGGCGCGCAGATGTGGCGTCTGACGAGTGACGGTCGCAAGACGCTCATCGCACTCCTGGATGCCGACGAGTGCCTGTGGCGGCCGGCGCGCGGTGTGGACAGCGAGGCGGTCTGGGATCCCTCGGTGCCGGTCGTCCCGCCGACCCCGTCAGTCGAGGCAGCGAAGCCGGCCACCGGTCCGAGCAATGTCACCTCGAGCGCCGACCCGAGCGACGACCCGCTCGATCCCCGCTGGCGGGGCTCGGGCCGTCGCGGCACAAACCGATCCACCGGTACGGACACCGGACCGCGAAACGGACGCGCGGCCCGGTCGGGTGAGCGTTGATGCGCGACGGATACCAGGCAACTTATGCCGGCGTCGTTTACGAGGCGAGCCCGGACGGCGAACTGATGCGGCTCTACTCCACCGAGCCGGCCGACGGCTTCGCACGGATCCACGAAAGGCGCTACCGGCGCGTCGTACGAGCCGAAGAGGTCGACGAGTTCTGCTACGTACGGACGATGTGCCGTTGGCGCGGCGAGCCGTTTATCGTGCTCGGCGAGCACGATGGCTGGCTGCGGCTGGAATACACCGGCGGCAGGGCACCGATCGCGCTCGGACTGAACCTCGAAGAGTTCGACTTCGGCGTTTATCAGGGTTGGGCGCCGGCGACCGAGGTCACCGACACGCGCGAATACCGCGTCTGACGAGCGCTTCGCCGGTCACGGCCCGGCGCCGGGCCTGTCGGGCCGGTCGGCCGCTAGACCTTCGTCCATTCGATGATCGCGCCGGTGACCAGATCCGGCACCTCGACGTGCGGAAAGTGGCCGACGCCGTCGAGGAGCCGCCATTCGTAGCGTGCGGTGACATACCGACCCGACCCCTGCGCCGTACGCGGCAGAATCGCCGCGTCGACGGCACCGTGCAATTGCAGCGTGGGCACCGTGATCGGCTCCTGGAGGAGCCGTACGAACCGATATCCGTGCAGACGCAGCACCGAGCGGAACGCCCAGCGGTACGCCTCGAGCGCGCAGAACGCCGCCTGCGGGATTTGCATCGCGGTACGGCATTTACGCTCATAGTCGGCGAAATCCGGACCGGTAACCCAACCGGTGCCGCCCCAGCGTCGCAGGTATTCGCCGACCAATGCCGCATCGTCACGAGTGACGACGTGTTCGTATCTCGGGATCTGGAACTTCAGCACAGGGGAGGCGGACGCGGACTGGCCGCGTGGGTCGGTCACGATCGCCGCCCGTACGCGCAGTGGGTGAGCCGCGCCGGAGACGATGAGGTGGCGCACCATCTTCGGGTGGAAGGCGGCTGTCGTCCAGGCCATCATGCCGCCGTACCCGGCGCCGACCAGGACGGCATCGCGCTCGCCGAGTGCACGGATGAGCCCGGCGACGTCGGCCGCCATCGTGTAGCCGTCGTAGCCCCGAGGCGGCTTATCGCTGGCGCCGTAGCCACGCATGTCAACCGCGACCGCCCGGAAGCCGGCTTCCGACAACGCCCGAAGCTGGTGGTGCCAGGCCCACCAGAATTCCGGAAATCCGTGCAGGAACAGCACAAGCGGGCCGGTCCCGGCCTCGACGACGTGGAAGCGGTTGCCGTTGGCGCTGACAAACCGATGTGCCCAGGCGCCGTCGATCAGGACAAAGCTGTCGTCAATCCCGGTGGCGGGTGCGGTCATGGCATAAGCGTAGGGCCTCGTGGCCGCTACGTACCGTGGGGCGATTTGTGTCGGCAACGACACTAGTGGGGCCGTCGGCTGCCTCAGCCGGTGCCAACGCCCTCAGATGGCACATTCACGGGCTGGGGCGCCCGGACCAGCCGGACGCCCCAGGAGGTTTCGCGTGGCCGCTACTCCTCGCCCTTACCGGCTTGGAGGCCCTTCGCGATGAGTTCCATAACGGTCGAGTCCTGGAGCGTCGTTACGTCGCCGAGGGCTCGGTTCTCCGCCACATCACGCAACAGTCGCCGCATAATCTTGCCGGATCGGGTCTTCGGCAACTCGGCGACGAGCATGATCTGGCGCGGCTTCGCGATCGGGCCGATTGTCGCCGCGACGTGGTCGCGCAGTTCGTTCGGCAGCGAGTCGGTCACGTCGGTGGTGCCGCGCAGCATCACGAACGCGACGATCGCCTGGCCGGTCGTCGGGTCGGTCGCGCCGACCACGGCCGCCTCGGCCACCTTCGGGTGACTCACCAGCGCCGACTCGACCTCCGTCGTGGAGATGTTGTGGCCGGAGATGAGCATGACGTCGTCGACGCGGCCGAGCAGCCAGAGATCGCCGTCCTCGTCGCGCTTGGCGCCGTCACCGGCGAAGTAGATCCAGTCATCGCCGTTGCCGGCGCCGGCGCCGAACCGCGACCAGTACACGTCGAGGAAACGCTGGTCGTCGCCCCAGATCGTCCGCAGCATGCCGGGCCAGGGCTCGCGGAGCACGAGGTAGCCACCGCCGCCGTTGGGCACCGACTCGGCCTTGTCATCGACCACGTCGGCGATGATGCCTGGCAGCGGCCGGGTGGCCGAGCCGGGTTTCGTTGAGGTGACGCCCGGCAGTGGGCTGATCATGATGCCGCCCGTCTCGGTCTGCCACCAGGTGTCCACGACGGGGCACGTGTTGCCCCCGATCGTCTGGCGGTACCACATCCAGGCCTGCGGGTTGATCGGCTCGCCGACACTGCCCAGCACGCGCAGTGTCGAGAGGTCGTGCTTTTCAGGCCACTCGGCGCCCTGCTTCATGAA
>DATCXD010000414.1:0-2722 GCA_036566005.1 Micromonosporaceae bacterium
CGCCAGCCACGGCTACCACTCCGGTGGCAACGGCGTGCGGTGGGCAGCGACCGAGGATCAGATCGCGACGGCCGTCGGCGCGTTCACGGCGACAGCGGCCGTGGTGCGGGTATCGCCGCACGTGGATGGCATCGCGTGCACCGTGCATGGCATCGTGATCAAAACTGAGATCGGTGCCGAGGTGGCAGTGTTCGAGCCGATGGAGGACATCGTCACATGGTCGGCAGGCGGCGAGGTGAGCTGGCTGGGCACGAGCACGCTGTGGCGGATGCCGGACGCCGGCGCGCGGGGAATCCGCCGGGTGGCGCGATTGGTCGGCGAGTACCTGCACGCCGAATCCGGTTATCTCGGGCCGTTCAACGTCGACGGCGTGCTCGCAGGCGAGTCGTTCCGGCCCACCGAGATCAACGCGCGACTGGCCGCACCGCTGCGTGACGGCGTGCCGGTAGACACGTTGCCGCTGGGCCTGCTCGCCATGCTGGCGGCAGAGTCCGAGCCGCTCGGCGTGCCGGCCGCGGACATCGAACTGCTGGTCAGCGACGGTTTGCGGCGGATGTCGGAGGCCAGGGTGACGACCACCGTGCCGCGCCAGGTGGCGGGCGGGCGCCGCGAGGTCCAGTTGTGCGAACGCGGCGGCACGTTCGGCCGGTGCCCGGCGGACACGGACCCCTTGGCCACTGTGGACGTTCTGCCGACGCCGTTCGGCACTACGTTCGCCGTGCGTTTCGCCAGGACAGACGACCGGCAGCACACACCACTCGGGCCGCTCGCCCGCAGGGTGGTCGACTACGTGCGGAGGGAGTTCTAGATGGAGCCGAGTCAGTTGTTGCGGGTCGCGATCATCGGCACCGGCAACGTCGGCACCGATCTGCTCTGCAAGGTCATGGCGTCGCCGTCGTTGTACTGCACTATGTTCGCGGGCAGGCGGGAGTCGTCGGCGGGCATCGCGCTGGCCCGCTCGCGCGGGGTGCGGACCAGCGCGGCCGGGATCGACGGCGTGCTCGGCGCGCTGGACGACATCGACCTGGTCTTCGACGCGACGTCCGCCGTCGACGCGCAACGGCACTGGGCGACGCTCGGCCCGCTGGGGGTGCCGGTCATCGACCTCACGCCCGCCAATCTCGGCAAGCTGTGCGTGCCCGCGCTGAACCTCGCCGACTGCATCGGCGAACAGCACGTGAGCATGGTGACGTGCGGCGGCCAGGCCGCGGTGCCGATGGCGCAGTGTGTGAGCAACGCGACCGACGGGCTGGAGTACCTGGAGATCGTGTCGGCGAGCGCCGCGGCCAGCGTCGGGCCCGCGACCAGGGCGAACATCGACGAGTACGTGGTGATGACCGAACGGGCGACGCGCGAGTTCTGCGACGTCAAGAACACCAAGACCATGCTGGTGATCAACCCGGCGGAACCAGGGATCGTCATGCGCAACACGATCGCGATCTCGGCGGCCGAACGTGTCGATCTGCCCGCGTTGTGCGCGGCCACCGAGGACCTGGAGAGACGCATCAGGGCCTATGTGCCCGGGTATCGTGTCGCGGTGCCACCGGTCGCGACGGCGGACCGCGTGATGCTCACGGTCGAGGTGGAGGGACGCGGCGACTGGCTGCCTGCCTACGCGGGCAATCTCGATGTGATCACGTGTGCGGGCATCGCGCTCGCCGAGGCACGGGCGGGTGCGCTGTGAATCTGACGATCTGCGACACGACCCTGCGGGACGGCAGCCACGCGGTGGCGCACCAGCTCGGCGCCGACGACATCCGCGACTACGCGCGCGCAGCCGACGCGGCCGGTGTCGACGTGGTGGAAGTGGGCCACGGCAACGGCATCGGCGCGTCGTCCATCCAGGTCGGGCTGGCGGCGCTGAGCGACACCGAGATGCTCACCACGGCGAAGGCGGAACTACGGAACGCGCGGCTGGGCGTGCTGTCCATGCCCGGTTTCTCGTGTGTGGAACGGCATCTCAAGCCCGCGCTGGGCTGCGGCGTGGACGAGGTGCGGGTCGGCGCGCACTGCACCGAGGCCGACGTGACCCGCCAGCAGATCACGCTGCTGCGCGACATGGGCGTGGTCGTCAAGGGCATGCTGATGATGACGCACATGGCGCCCGCGAAGGAACTGCTGGAACAGGCGAAGCTGATGCAGGGCTATGGCGCGCACGCCGTGGTGCTGATGGACTCGGCCGGTGCCTACACGCCGTCCGCGGTGCGCGAGAAGGTCGGCACGCTCGCCGAGCACCTGGACATCGGGGTCGGCTTCCACGCGCACAACAATCTCGGTCTCGCCGTGACGAACAGCGTCACCGCGATCGAGGCGGGCGCGACCATCGTCGACGTCACGGCGCGTGGTTTCGGTGCGGGCGCGGGGAACGCACCGCTGGAGCTGGTCGCGGCGAACCTGGCGGCCGGGCAAATCGAGTCGCGGCTGAAGCTGTTCGAGGCGATGGACGCGGCCGATCTCGCTGAGTCGACGTTCGTGAAACGCGTGCCCACCAACGACGGCGTGACGATCACCAGCGGGTTCGCCGGCGTGTTCTCCGGTTTCGCGGCGCCGGCCCGCCGGGCGGGCATCCGGTTCAACGTCGATCCCCGGAACATCCTGATGGAGCTGGGCCGTCGGCGGGTGATCGCGGGCCAGGAGGACACGATCATCGAGGTCGCGATGGCGCTCGCGGAGGTCGCGGAATGAACCTGCACGAGAGGCTGGCGGACGAACTGTGGACGGC
>DATCXD010000419.1:0-5747 GCA_036566005.1 Micromonosporaceae bacterium
CCGCCGATGTGCTCGCGCGCCTGCCACGCTCATCGGGCCACCGGATGCCCGCCGACCGGACGCTGATTGCGGCCGCGTCGCACGATGGACCGATTCGGGGCAGCGCCGTCGTGATGCCGCGAACGCAAATGATGCCCGCACTTGACTACGCCGCCGAGCCACAGATCGCGCGCGAGCGAGGCATCCGGCTCAGCCCCGCCTTGACCGCGGCGCTGGCCGTTGTCGTGATTGCGCTGGTCGTGCTGACCATCGTCGCGCTGACCCGCGGTCGGCCCGAAACGCAGGCCGGCGGGCCGACCACGACACCGCCGGCAGCCGCGTCGTCGGGTCCGAGTACGCCGGCATCCCCGACGTTTTCCGCGCCGCCGATCAGCACGCCCAAGCAGTCGTTAGGCGCCATCCAGGCGGCGCTTCAAGCCCAGGAGCAGGCGCAACAGCTGGGCGGGGGAACGGCTAACGATCTGAGTCATCAGCTCAACGACATCGAGCGGCAGCTCAATCACGATGGCGGCAAAAAGGCCGCCGACAAGGTTGACGAGCTGCGCAACATGCTCGCTTCGGCACTCGACGACGGCAAGATCACCCAAGTCGGTTACGACGCCGTGAGCCCTCTCGTGGACCAGCTCGCCGCCATATTGCCGGCCAAATCCGACGACGACCAGGGCTGACACCCCGTCCGTCGTGCTGCGTGCCGACGGTGCCTCGGTGATCCGTCGACGGTTTCTGTCGGCCGGCGTGGGGCGGCCACAACGCATCGTCTGAAGGCGCTAGGATCCACGCGCTATGGGACCGTTGCGACGTCAAGACTCCCGCACCGCGAACGCCAACCGGGTCCAAGCCGCTGGCGTCGAGGCCGGCCTGGCCGATCCCGGCGCCGTCGAGCCCCACAGCGGGTCGGACGCCGAGCCCGACGGCGGGTCGGACGTCGACCGGCCGGGTCGCCTGGGTCGACCGATCCGGCTGATCGTGGCGTTCGTCGTGGCCGTCTTGGTGCTCTACGGCACGGTCGCGGGACAGGACGACCTGTTCCCCTTCGGCCCGTTCCGCATGTATGCCACGGCCGATAAGTTGAACTCACCGGTCGCCGATACCCATTTCGAGATCATCGACACTACCGGCGCCACGATCCAGTTGACCGAGGTCAACACCGGCATCCGGCGAGCCGAAATCGAGGGTCAGCTCGGCCGCTTCCAGAAGGACCCGTCGCTGCTGCGTATCATCGATGACGCCTACGTCACGCTGAATCCGAAGGCACCGTCGCCGGTCCGAGTGCAGATCATCATCCGCTGGTACGCGCTGCACGACGGTACCGAGACCGGTGCGTACACGACTCAGACCGTCGCGACCTGGACGCCGCCCGGAGTGACCAAATGAGGCAGACTGCCGCGGCGTCCGGCAAGCGCGCGTCGGTCGTGGGGCCGTCGCCGACCGTGGCATCGACCGACGGAGACACTGCCGCGGTCCAGCCGGCGCGAGCATCAACCCCGCGTCCGCCGCTTGGGCGCCGCGTTTCGGGCTGGATGTTCGCCGCCGTGCCGACCGGTCGCGTCGCGGCATTCCGTACCCTGGTCTATCTGTTCGTGGCGCTCGATCCGCTGTGGTTCACGCCGTGGGTGAGGTCGCACGCGGCGATTCCCGGCGTCTTCTACCAGCCGTTGCTCGTCGGTCGGTTGCTGCACCTACCGACCCCGACTCCGCCGCTGGTCAACGGCATCTTCTGGGCGCTCATCCCGCTCGCGGTGGCGGCCGCGACCGGCCGCGCACCCAGGCTGCTCGGGTGGATCGTGTTCGCGCTCTACTTCGAGTGGATGATCATCGCGATGAGCTACGGCAAGGTCGACCACGACCGCTTCGGCCTGCTCGTTGCGCTGGCCGTGCTGCCGACCGCTGGCCCGGCTCGGCACGGCGGGACCCGGATGACCGAGCGCGGCGGTTGGGCCCTCCGGATGACGCAGGTGGCGGTCATCGCGACGTATTTCCTGTCCAGCTGGGCCAAACTGCGCTTCGGTGGACTCGGCTGGCTGACCAGCGCGACGTTGGAGCGGGCACTGATCCGACGAGGCACGCCACTGACCGACCTCCTCACGTCGACGCGTTGGCCGCTACTGCTGGCTCAGTTCGGCATCGTCGCGTTCGAGTTGTCGAGTCCGGTCGTGTTCTTTGTCCGGAGCCGGCTGCGCTACTGGCTCGTGGGCTACTTCTACCTCTTCCATCTGATGGTGATGCTGACCATCACGATCTCCTTCGCACCCCACCAGGTGGCGATGACGAGCTTCCTGCCGCTGGAGAGGGTGCGGCCGATCGTCTGGATCCGGCGGTTCCTCCGACGGCTGAGCGACGCGCTCCCTCGGACGACAACGGAGCCACGACCTCACGATGAACCTCGGCCGCCAGCGTCGTCACCCGCCGTCGTGGATGGGCATCGCTAGAGTTCGGCGTTCAGCGCCGCCGCCCGCTGGCGTTCGCGCTCGGCCTGCGACAGCGAACACGCCGCGGTGCCGCCGGGTAGGCGGTGGCGATTACGGGCGACCCACCGGTACGCCGGCCACGCCACCCGAAGCACCGGCCGCGTGCCCAAAAGCAAACCGAGCGGGCGCCAGTACGAGCCGGAGTCGCGCAGCAGATCGGCGATGGCCGCCGGTCCGGCGGTCACCGGGCCGGTGCTGGCGACCCATTGGACGGCCTCCTCGGCGGCCTCGGCGGTCACCCCAAGCCGGTCGAGATCGGCGAATTGCCAGGCGACGACGCGGGCGGTCGTCGGAAGATGTCGTTCGATGAATCGAGCGCACAACGTGCAGAATGCGCAGTCGCCGTCGAACAGGAACACGTTGGACGCCACACATCCAGTCTGCGTTGTCGCTCCGGTCGTCGCTACCCGGGGTCGCCGGCCGGACGAGAACCGTACGTGCCCAACATTTGGGACAGGCAGCCAGCCTCCGAGGTCGACGCCGTCATCGACTATCTTTGAAGCCAACCCCACAGCCGGCTCGATGCTCGGCGTCGTCATGAACGATCCGACCGAGGAAAGCCCCTGACCTGGAACGAGATCGGCTCCATCGCCGGACCACCGCCGCCGTCCCGTCCGTCGCGCTCCGAGCACGACACCGGCGAATCGACCTGGGACAGCGACATGAGGCGAGGCTCACGTGAACTTAAGCGCTCGCGGCGGAGCCGCGCATACGCGACCTGAACGGGCCAGCGGGCCTCCGGCGCAGAGCAGGGGACACCGGCCGATGGGATCCCCGCCGGCCCAACCAACGTCGCGATCGCGTCAGCACCGATGGCTGCTGGTCGCGGCTCTGCTGCTGACCGGCCTGTCGATGCGTACGGCGGTGACGAGCGTCGGTGCGGTGCTGGACGGACTCGAGCGCGGGCTACACACCAACAGCGGTATGGCCGGCCTGATCACGACGCTGCCGCCGATCTGCTTCGCCGTTCTGGGCGCCCTGGCACCACGGATGGCGTCGCGTACCGGACCACATCGACTGTTGGTGCTCTCGTTGGCTGCCATGACTATCGGGTTGCTGGCCCGAGCGGTCGTCGGGTCGGTCGCGGCGTTTGTGGTATTGAGCGTGCTCAGCCTGGTCGGGTCGGCCGTCGCCAACGTGTTGATGCCAACGCTCGTCAAGTGGCACTTTCCCGACCGCATCGGGCAGATGACGGCGGTCTACACAACCACGATGGCGATCGGCGGCACCGCCGCGGCGGGCCTGTCGGTTCCGATCGGTCTCCTGGCACCGGCCGAGGATTCGTGGCGAGCCGGTATCGGTTCGTGGACGCTGCTCAGCGTGGCGGCGGTGCTGCCGTGGCTTTCGACCCTGCGGCACGATGTCGGATTCGCCGCGGGCACCACCCGGTTGCCGGCGACCGCCCTCGTGCGCAGTCCGACCGCATGGATGGTCACACTGTTCTTCGCGTTCCAATCGGTCCAGGCGTACGTCGCATTCGGCTGGTTCGAACGCTTCCTCAGTGCACATGCGATCAGCGCGAGCACCGCCGGGTGGATGGTCGCCTTGCTGTCGGCGATGGGCATTCCTGCCTCGATGATCGCCCCGATGGTCCCGGCCCGCTACCATCGAGGGCTTGTGCTCGTCCTCGGTGGTTGCTTCGCCGCGGCCTACGCCGGCATGCTCGGCTACCCCGCTGGCGCGTGGACATGGATGGTCCTGGCCGGCATTGGCGGCGGCATGTTCCCGCTGTCACTCGCCTTGATCGGCTACCGGACGACCTCGGCCGAGGTGACGGCATCTCTGTCGGCGTTCGCGCAGAGCATCGGATACGTCATCGCGGCCTGCGGTCCACTCCTGTTCGGCGTACTGCACGGTGCCACCGGAACGTGGACGGCCTCATTCGGCGTGCTGTGGGCTGCGGTCATCCTCGCCACGATCACAGGCTGGCTGGCGTCCGCGCCACGCACCGTCGACGAAGAACTCGCACCAAGGCGATCTGGCGGCAATCGCGACGCTATCCAGGCGAGATGAATCGGCCAGGCCAGCTGCAGCTTGGTGGCGAACGCCACATCCTCGCATCGGACGATTACCCGTCGCTCACCGGACTTCACTCATCGTCGACGGTCGGCTGGCCCGAGCCGTTATGGTGGACGGAGTGATGCTGGAGCGCCACCGGAAGGACCAGCGAGGGGAACCTACCGTGGTCGCGATCGAGCGGCTTGACGACGGCGATCTGCGGGATCTGTTCGGGCGCACCGACAAACTCGGTGTGCTGTCGGTCTACGTGAACGCCGATCGTGAGCAGAGTTCGAACCTGCAGGCCGCTGCGATCGATCTGAAGAACCGATTTCGGGAGTTGCAGCGCCGAGTCGCCGAGGATTCCGGTTCCGCTCAGACCCGCGACGTCGACGCCGCGTTGGATCGGCTCTGGCCGCATCTGGAAAGCCTGACGGACCCGGCAGCGCCCGGCCGAAGCCGGATGGCGTTCGCCGCGCTCGGGAGTGACTGGATTCTCCGGCTGGAGAGCGCGATGCCGGTGGCCAACCGGATGGTGTTGGATGACGGTCCCTTCATTCACCCACTGCTGGAGATGTTCGACGAAGGGCGGCCGACCGGCGTCGTCCTGGTTGCCGCGGAGGTCGCTCGGTTGCTTGAGTGGCGATTGGGATCCCTGGCAGCGCTGAACCGTATGGAGCAGGAGTATGTCGAGGCGCCCCATGAGCGTGCCGGGCAGATCGGGGGCGGGCCGGAAGGGCAGTTCCACACGCCGATGCGCGAACAGCGGCAGGCCCGCCAGCGCGACCGGACGCAGCGATTTCTGGACCAGGTGACCAAGGTGGCTGCCGATGTGGCGGCTGATCGCGGCTGGGAGCGGATCTTGGTCAGTGGCGGGGACCGCTGGACCGAGCCGGCCGCGGCGAGGTTCCCCCAACCGCTTCGGGACAAGGTATTCGCCGACACTCGGGTCCTCAGTGGGCTCGATGATGCCGGGCTGGCGACGGTCGTCAGCGAACGGGTGCACGAGCAGCACACCAAGTGGGAGAGGCAGCTCCTGGAGCATGTGCGTGACGCGGGCCGGTCCGGAGCAGGCGCTCTGGGATTGTCCGAAGTGGCCACCGGCTTGAACGGCGGGAGAGTCGCACACCTGGTGTACGACCCGGGGGTGCGGTACACCGGCACTGTGGGGGCGGACGGAGCGCTGTACGGCGGTGACGAGGTGGGTCCGGACGGGCGCCCGGGCACGCCGGAGCCCCGTCTGACCGAACGGCTGGTCGAGCGGGCACTCAAAACCGGAGC
>DATCXD010000247.1:0-2386 GCA_036566005.1 Micromonosporaceae bacterium
CGTGGCCTCGTCGGGTCAGCCGGTCGGCCGCCGCTGTGCCGGAACGTCGAAGACGCGTGCTCGGATGTCGCCGCCGCGGACCGCGAGTTCGCCGATCTCCCATAGGAAGTCGAGGATCCGACGGTCGGGCGACCCGAATTCGCTCGTCGCGTGAAAGCGACCGCCATACGTCGCCATCCCGAGGTCGAACAGGCGAGCCAGCAGATCGTTGCTCGCCTCCTGCATCGTCGCGCCGTTGCCGTACGTCACGCCGACGAGGTGGAGCCGGCAGCGGCCGGCCTGGGCGTGAAGTCGCAGCTCAGGGGTCCATTCGGCGGTCACCTGGCCAGTCTGCGGCGCACTCGTGGCGACGGCAATACATCGGGCCAGTGTTCGCGAAAGCGTTAGGTTTCGTGACGCGCCGGATATCGGATGCTCCCGGGTCGGGTGATCGGCTACGGTCCGTGGCATGCCACTGATCCGAGCCGCCGGGCTGTCCGACGTCGCCGAATACGCGTACGCCGCCGCGGTCGACGTGCCGTCGCGCGTGGTGTTCACCGCCGGCGCCTGCCCGCTCGACGCGGACGGCGTGACCGTGTGTCCTGGTGACTATGTCGGCCAGGCCCGCCAGGTGATGGCAAATCTGACGGTCGCCCTCGACTCGGCACACGCCCGGCTAAGTGACGTGGTCAAGACAACGGTGTACGTCGCCAGTGCCGATCAGTTGGACCTCGGCGCCGTGTGGGGCGTCGTGCGCGATGCGTTCGGCGACCACGATCCGCCGAGCACTCTCCTCGGAGTGACGGTGCTCGGTTACGACGACCAGTTGGTCGAGGTCGAGGCGGTCGCGGCGGTGCCGGCACGCAGGTGATAGCGACGCTCAATCGGGGGTCAGGGCGGCGTGCAAGCGCGATGACAGGTGGACGTTCCTGTCGTCGCGCCGTTGCGGGTGTCCGGAGCGACCGGTTCGCCGGTCAATCCGATCGCCGTGTTGTAGCGAGCGGTCTGGAGTCCGTACCCGTCAAGGGGTTTCGGCTAGCGCGACGCCCAGCCGCCGCGCGGCCTCTTCGAGTTCGGCCGGCTCCAGCATGGAGAACGACAAGCGGATGTGGTCGTCCTCGGCTGCGTCGACGTGGAAGGTCGAGCCGGGTGTGAAGGAGACTCCGTGCCGTTCGGCTGTCGCGAGCACATCGGCCGCCGATCGGCCGGCCGGCAGCGGAAGCCAGACGAACCAGCCACCGGCCGGCGACGGTACGTCCAGGTGAACGCGTGACCGCCGGAGCGCGGCGACGAGCGCGTCCCGCCGGCCCGCGTACTCACGCCGGACGATGGCGAGATGCTCGCGGTAGGCGCCCGAGGCACCGAACGCTGCCATGGCCAGCGCGGACGTGTGGTTGACGCCGCCCCCGCTGTACACATAACCCAGTCGCGCGAGCCGGCCGATCAGGTCGGGACCGGCCTGGATCCACCCGAGTCGAACCCCCGGCGCGACGGTCTTCGCGAACGACCCGATGCGAACGACCGCCTGCCCGTCGCTCAGGCGCCACAACGATGGCGGTGCGACGCCGTCGTAGACCATGTCGCGATACGTGTCATCCTCGACGATCGTCAGTTCCGCGTGTTGGGCAACCGCCACCAGTTCGCGGCGGCGATCGTCGCGCAGACTCTGGCCGGTCGGATTGCCGAACGTCGGCACGATGTAGAGCAGGGGCACCCGCCGGCCCTGCCGTCGCAGCGCGGCGACCTGCTCGTCGAGCGCGCGCGGGTCGAGGCCGCCGCCGTCGATCGGCGCCGCGACGAGTTCAACGCCCTGGTCACGCAAGATCCCAAACGCCAGGTGGTACGTCGGCGAGTCGACCACCACGACGTCGCCGGGACGGGCCAGCGTGGCGCAGACGAGTGTGAGTGCGTGCGACGCGCCGGCGGTCACGAAGATCTCGTCCGGTTCACCGCCGCCGTCGGTCGCGGCCAGGTGTCCGGCGATCCACTCGCGCAGCGGTCCGGGGCCGCGCTCATAGCCGTACGCCAATGCCTGCCAGCCGTACGTATCGAGCGCGCTCGCAGTGGCGGCGGCCCAGGCATCGGCCGGCAGAAGCGACGGATGCGGGTGACCCCAGCCGAGGTCGAGCAGGCCCGGCCGGTCGACGTACTGAAGGATCGGTTGACCCGTGCGCATGCGACGACCATAACCGTTCGCCGTCGGCGGCTCCGGACGACCGGACGGCCGCTTCACACTCGCCGTAGGACGTGCAGCAGGTACTCCCGGCGATTCAACGGGTTGTGGTCGGTGCGCCGCCGGGTCGGCGCGTCACCGCGGACCGGCTGGTAGTGATCGAACTCGGCCTCGAAGACACCGTCGCCGCTGGTCAACGACGGTAGGCGCTGCCGGACGTCGTGGACGCGGGCC
>DATCXD010000435.1:0-4473 GCA_036566005.1 Micromonosporaceae bacterium
TCAAGCCGGCCCGACGGTTGGTCCGGGCTACGACCAGCGTGGTGCGGGACAGCCCGCGCCGGGCTACGCCGGACAGGACTATCCCGAGCCGGGCTATGCCGATCAGGGCTATGCCGACCCGCGCTATGCCGACCCGCGCTACGCCGAGGGCGGCTACGGCGACCAGCCGCATCCGGGCCAAAGCTATCCACCACAGGGCTATCCCGAGCACGGCTACCCGGGACCGGGCGCCGCTGGCCAGGGCTACGATCCGCGATACGCCGAGCCAGGCTTTCCGGGCGGATACCAGCAGCCCGGCTATCCGGCGGGTCAGGCCGGCGAACGCTACCCCGACCACAACTACGGCGCTCCCTCCTTCGACAACCAGGATTACGGCGCGCCCGGCGGATTCATTGAGCGGGGCTTCGGCGCCGACGCCTATCCCGCCGACCCCGCGACAACCGGTGGGCGCGGTATGCGTGCGGTCGGCCGTCCACAGGACTACCCCGACGCCGGCGATCCAAGGACGACCGGCG
The DNA here is from genome assembly GCA_036566005.1 of Micromonosporaceae bacterium. Taxonomy (GTDB): domain Bacteria; phylum Actinomycetota; class Actinomycetes; order Mycobacteriales; family Micromonosporaceae; genus DASQPR01. The sequence goes on from DATCXD010000435.1 coordinate 516, forward strand.
GCAATCGACGCGTCGCGGGCGGCTCCGGCGGCGACGACTTCCCGCCGATCGCGGTCGGTACGCAGACGAAGCGGCGCCGCGGCCGAGGGCCGATCATCCTCGCCATCGTCATCGTGCTGGTCGCGATCGTCGGTGGCGGCGGCTACTGGGGCGTCGGGAAGGTGCGGTCCTACTTCGGTGCGCCTGACTACTCGGGCAGCGGCACGAGCGAGATCGTGAAGGTCAAGGTGGCCAAGGACGACACGTCCACGGCGATCGCACAGACACTCCTGACCGACGGTGTCATCAAGAGCGCGAAGGCATTCGTGAAGGCGGCCAACGCGGATCCGAAATCGGTGACGATCGAGGCCGGCTGGTATCGGTTACACAAGCAGATGAGCGCGAAGAGTGCACTGCAAGCCCTTGAGGCGAAGGATGCCGACGGCAATCCGACTAATCTCTTCGTCTACAAGGTGACGATTCCCGAGGGCACGATCTCGGTCGACATCTACACGTTGTTGTCCAAGCAGACCGGCTTTCCGGTCAGCGAGTTCATCACCGCGGCGAAGGATCCCGTCGCCCTCGGAGTGGACAAATCGTGGTATACGGCCAAGCGCGACGACCAGCGCCCGACCGTGACAGCGACCGAGAAGGGCTTCAAGTACCCGGCGATGATTGAGGGCTTCCTGTTCCCGGCGACGTACAGCTTCCAACCGGATGAGACGGCGAAGGACATGCTCTCCGACATGGTCAAGAAGTTCAACGACGTGATGACATCGCTCGACTTCAAGAACGGTACGCAAACGAAGCTTGGTGGCATTCCACCGATCGAGGCCCTGATCGCCGCGTCGATTGCGCAGAAAGAAGCGACGACTCCGGCGGACATGGCCGGCGTCACCAAGGTCCTCTACAACCGCGTCTTCAAGGGCCTCGCGAACGGCCTCCTCGGCGTCGACAGCGAGACGAACTACTTCCTGCGGATGACCGGTCACGACTCCAAGACGTCGGACAAGTTGAAGGCGTCGGAGCTGAACAACCCCAACGATCCGTACAACACGCACACGGTGACCGGCTTCCCACCCGGCGCGATCAGCAATCCGGGTGAGGACGCGCTGAAGGCCGCGGTCAACCCCGATCCGACCAAGGCAGGTTACGGATATTTCCAGACGGTCGGCACCAACCCGAAGGTGATCTTCAGCAAGACCTACAGCGACTTCTGCGCACACAACAGCTCGTGCTGACCGAACCGCGCCGAGCCGCGGTGCTCGGCAAACCGATCGCGCACTCGCTGTCGCCGGTGCTGCACAACGCCGGCTACGCCGCCGCGGGCCTGGACGGCTGGCTCTACACGGCGGTCGAGTGCGCCGAGGCGGAGCTGGCCGGCTTCGTGGCCGGTCTGGGTCGCGAGTGGCGCGGACTGTCGTTGACCATGCCGCTCAAGGAGGCGGCGTTCGCGGTGACCGATCTCGTCGAGCCGGTCGCGGCCGCGCTCGGTGCCGCTAACACGTTGGTACGTACGGACGACGGCTGGCGCGCCGACAACACCGATGCGCCCGGAATGGTCGCGGCGGTACGCGAAGCCGGCGTGGCGCGCGTCGAGTCGGTGGCAATCCTCGGCGCCGGCGGCACATCCCGGGCGGCCGTCGCGGCGGCGCACGAGCTTGGTGCCGACGACATCCACGTCTACGCTCGCCGGATCGCCGCGTTCGACGATCTGGCCGAAGTCGCCGATCGGCTCGGCACCTCGATCACGTATGGCGCGTGGTCCGATGCCGCCGGTTGTGCCGACGCCGATCTGGTGATGTCGACCGTGCCGAGGGGCGTCGCGGATCCGCTCCGGCCGGCCTGGCGGGAGGGGTGCGTCGTGTTCGACGCGGTCTACGACCCATGGCCGACACCGTTCGCCGCCGGAGCGTCCAGTGCGGGTTGCGCGATCGTCTCCGGCCTCGATCTGCTGCTGCATCAGGCCGTCCGGCAGTTCGACCTGTTCACCGGCGTCGCGGCGCCGATCGAAGCAATGCGCTCCGCGCTCTACACCGCCGCGTCCGCGCGCTAGCTGCCGCCGGCAACTCGCGGACCATACGTCGAATCCGCCGGTCCGGTGTCGACGTTGCTGGTAAACAGGCAATGACGCTCCGGTTCCCGCGCCTTCGGAGGCTCCCATGCGCACGTTGTTCGCCGGTCTGGCCATGTCGCTCGACGGTGTCGTGCACGAACCGTCGGCCTGGATGCGCTTCGACGATGAAACAGGCGAGATCATGGCGGCCGGACTGGCCCGCAGTGACGCGGTGCTGCTCGGCACCCGGACGTACAGCGACTTTGCCGAGCTGTGGCCGCAGTACGGCACGTCGAACCCGATGGCGGCGTTTCTGAACCAGACGCCGAAGTACGTGGTCACGCACACGCTCGACTCGCTCGACTGGGGGCCGGCGCATCGCCTCGGCGGCGATCTCGCCGCCGGTGTCACGGCGCTGAAGGCCGAGGCCGGCCAGGACATCATCGTGCCCGGCAGTCCGCGGCTCGTCGCGTCGCTGATGCGCGAGCGGCTGCTCGACGAACTCGGGCTGATGATCGCGCCGGTGGTGGTCGGCTCCGGTCTGCGCCTGTTCGACGAGAAGCTCTCCGGCCTCGGCTTCACGCTGGTCGACTCGCGGGCACTCCGGTCGGGCGTGCTGTCGGTGACGTACCGCCCGGCCGACGATTAGCCGGGCGGGGCGGGTGCCGTCGGGTCCCGTACCCATGGCATGAGACGCCGCGCACGGCGCTGCCGGCACCGGACGCGCAGCGTGCCAGACTGATCGACGTGTTGCGTTGGTTGACCGCCGGTGAGTCGCACGGTCCGGCGCTCGTCGCGGTGCTGGACGGCGTGCCCTCCGGCATCGAGATAACGAGCGCCGAGATCGGTCGCGAGTTGGCCCGACGCCGCCTCGGCTACGGCCGCGGGGCGCGGATGTCCTTCGAGCAGGACGAGATCGAGATCATCGGGGGCGTACGCCACGGCGTTACTCTCGGCAGCCCCGTCGCGATCCGGGTGAGCTCGCCAATCAGGCCCGCAACGCGCCACTCACCCGTCCGCGACCGGGGCACGCGGATCTCGCCGGCATGCAGAAGTACAGCCACACCGACGCGCGGCCAATCCTGGAGCGGGCCAGTGCCCGTGAGACGGCCGCCCGGTGCGCCGTCGGTACGGTCGCCAGGGCACTGCTCGCCCAGGGGCTCGGCGTCGAGATCCTGTCGCACGTCGTCGAACTCGGTTCGGTGACGGCGAAGCCCGGCCTGCAGCCGGTGCCGGGCGACCGCGATCGCATCGACGCCGATCCGCTGCGCTGCCTGGATCCCGAGGCGAGTGCGCGCATGGTCGCCGAAGTTGACCAGGCCAAGAAGGAAGCCGACACGCTCGGCGGCATCGTCGAGATGATCGCGTACGGCGTTCCGCCCGGCCTCGGCTCGCACACGCAGTGGGACCGCAAGCTGGATTCGCGACTGGCCGCGGCGCTGATGTCGATCCAGGCGATCAAGGGCGTCGAGATCGGCGACGCGTTCACGCAGGCGCGCAGCCGCGGTTCGGTCGCGCACGACGAGATCATGCCGACCGCGACCGGCATCCGTCGGTTGACCGATCGCGCCGGCGGACTCGAAGGCGGCATCACCAGCGGCGAACCCGTACGCGTACGCGCCGCGATGAAACCGATCTCGTCACTCAACCGGGCGCTCGCGACCGTGGACGTGTCCACCGGCGAACCGGCGACGGCGATCAACCAGCGCTCCGACGTGTGCGCCGTGCCCGCGGCCGCCGTCGTCGGGGAGTCGATGGTGGCTCTGGTTCTTGCCGAGGCGGCCGTGGAGAAGTTCGGTGGCGACTCGCTCGCCGAGATCCGCCGCAACGTGACGGCATACCTCGAGAATCTGGTGATCCGGTGACGGCGGCCGACCGGTCGGGGCCCGGCTCCGGACCGGTCGCGATCCTCGTCGGGCCACC